>NZ_JBEXHY010000085.1:0-24467 GCF_040608295.1 Micromonospora sp. NPDC005197
AAGTGAAGCCATAGAAGTTAGTTCACACACGCGTGTCGGGGTCATCACACCACACCCCCCCCCCCCCCCCGAGGGGGGTGGGGCACGGCGGCGCCGGCCCTCCCCCGGCAGGGGAGGGCCGGCGCGTTGGCGGCGGGTCGTCAGTTGTTCGGATCGTCGGCGCTGATGTCGGCCAGCACCGACTGCGGTTCGCGCTCGACCGCGAGGTCACCCATCGAGACGAGACCCACCAGGCGCCCGTCGTCCATCACCGGCAGCCGGCGTACGGCATAGGTGCGCATCAGGTCCGCGGCGGCCACCGCGTCGTCGTACTGGCTCACGGTGATCACATTGCGGGTGGTGATCTGGTTCAGCCGGGTCGAGCCCGGGTCCATGTTCTCCGCGACACCACGGACCGTGATGTCCCGGTCCGTGACGATACCGACGACACCGTTGCCATCGGTCACCACCACGTCACCAATCGCGCTGTCGCGCATCTCCTGCGCGGCGGCGATGAGCGTCTCGTTGCCGTCCATCGTCACCAACCGGGTCGTCATGAACTCTCCGACCGTTGTCATGGTGCTCCCCTCTCGGTGTCGGCACGGCCCGTCTACCCGCCGCACGGGAGGGGGTAACGCCGACGGCCGGGCCGCTGTCCGGGGCAGGCAGCTGTCGCGACCGCGGCCCGCGGCCGTTCCGCGACACCGCCTAATCGACAAGGTCGTGACGCCGGGCGAGATAGTGGTACAGACCCCACCAACTGGCCGAGGGCAGCACCGCCTAGCGTGGGTGGGGTGCTGACGGGCGAGCGGGAGCTGAGGGATCTCGTCGCCGGCAACGCCTGGCTGACCCGGGCTCTGACCGTGGTCCGCGACTCCGGCCTGCCGGACGCCTGGATCGGCGCGGGCGCCCTCCGCGACCTCGTTTGGAGCGAGCGGTACGGCGACGGGTTCGACCCGGCGACGGTCCGCGACGTGGACGTGGTCTTCTTCGACCCGATGAGACTGTCCCGCGACGACGACCACCGGGCCACCGCCAGACTCGCCGCGGCCTGGCCGGCGCCGCCGTGGGAGGCACGCAACCAGGCGGCGGTGCACACCTGGTACGCGTCGAAGTTCGGCGGCGATCCGATCGACCCGTACCGCAGCGTCGCCGAGGCGGTGGCCACCTGGCCGGAGTACGCGACCGCCGTGGCGGTGCGGCTGCGCCCGACCGGTGGGCTGGAGGTCTGCGCCCCGTACGGCCTGGCGGATCTGCTGGGCGGGGTGTGGCGGCACAACCCCGCCCGGGTGGGCGTCACGCTGTCCCGGCAGCGACTGGCTCGCCACCGGCCCGCGCATCGCTGGCCCGGCGTGACAGTGATCGAGCCCGGCTGAGCCGGAAGTCGTCGCCCAGGGGGCAGGCGTCAGTCGCAGTCCGCGGCCCCGCAGGCACGGACGTGGTTTCCGAGCCTCTCAGGCGCGGGGCGGCATTCCGTAGATCCGCTCCACGTGCAGGCGCAGCACCAGCCGCCGGTCGGCGACCATGGTGTTGCGATAGTCGGCCCAGTCCGGGTGCTCGCCGCGAAGCGACCGGTAGAGCCCCACCAGCTCCTCGACCGTGGCGTCGTCGACGTCGGCCGCCGGAGCGGTCAGCTCGGCCCGCCCCTCGACCACCGCGTACGCCCACCCGTCCTCGCTGCCGACGTGGAAGCTGGCCCGCGGGTCCCGACGAAGGTTGGCGGTCTTGGCTCGGCCGTCCGTGACGGACACCCGGATCAGGCCGGCCGCGCGGTCGAACGAGTAGACCACTGTGGACAGCTGGGGTCGCCCGTCGCGTTTGAGGGTGGCCAGCACGCCCATCGAGCGGCCGGCGATCAGGTCGGTCAACGCCTGCTGGGTGGGGTCCTCCGGCACGGCTTCCTCCAGGTGGCGCGGTCGGCTACGTCCATCCAAACATGACCGGCGTGCTCCCGCCCCCGATGCACCGCCGCCCGCCACGGACTGCGGGCCCCCACCGAGACCGGCGGGAGCCCGCAGTGATCGCAACGGTCAGCGTCGCTCGGCGGCCACCAGCTCGGCGAGCTGTACGGCGTTGAGGGCAGCGCCCTTGCGCAGGTTGTCGTTGGAGCAGAACAGCGCCAGCCCGTACTCGACGGTCTCGTCGGCGCGGATGCGGCCCACGTAGGTCGGGTCCTGCCCGGCGGCCTGCAGCGGCGTCGGCACGGCGGTCAGCGCGACCCCGGGCGCGTCGGCGAGCAGTTCGTGGGCCCGCTGCGGGGTGATCGGGCGGGCGAAGCGGGCGTTGATCTGGAGCGAGTGGCCGGTGAAGACCGGAACCCGGACACAGGTGCCGGAGACCTTGAGGTCGGGGATTTCCAGGATCTTGCGGCTCTCGTTGCGGAGCTTCTGCTCCTCGTCGGTCTCGAACGAGCCGTCGTCGACGATCGAGCCGGCCAGCGGCAGCACGTTGAAGGCGATCGGCTCGGCGAACGAGCGCGGCGCGGGGAACTCCACGGCCGACCCGTCGAAGGCGAGCCCGGCGGCGTGCTCGGCGACCTTGCGGACCTGCTCGTCCAGCTCGGCGACGCCAGCCAGGCCGGCGCCGGAGACCGCCTGGTACGTCGAGACGACCAGGCCGACCAGACCAGCCTCGGCGTGCAGCGGGCGCAGCACCGGCATCGCGGCCATCGTGGTGCAGTTGGGGTTGGCGATGATGCCCTTCGGGCGGTCGGCGGCGGCGTGCGGGTTGACCTCGGCGACCACCAGCGGCACCAGCGGGTCCATCCGGAACGCCGACGAGTTGTCGATCACCACGGCGCCGGCCTCGGCCACCCGGGGAGCCAACTCTCGGGCGGTGCCCTTACCGGCGGAAAAGAGCACGATGTCCAGCCCGGAGTAGTCCGCGGTCGCGGCGTCCTCGACGGTCACCTCGCCGTCGCGCCACGGCAGCGTCCGCCCGGCGGACCGCGCCGAGGCGAACAACCGCACCTGCTCCGCCGGGAACTCCCGCTCCGCCAGCACCTGCCGCATCACGCCACCGACCTGGCCGGTGGCCCCCACAATGCCGATCCTCATGCCCGGAGGCTACCCACCCCACCCCCGAAACCGGGACCCCTTTCCCACCCCCCGGGTCCCGCCTCACACCCACCCCCACCACCACCTCCCCCACCTCACCCCCTGTCGATCATGAAGTTATTGCCGCGACACGCCGTGCCGAGTGACAACAACTTCATGATCAACGGGCTGAGGGCTGAGGGCTGAGGGCGGGGGCGGGAGGCGGGAGGGGGTTAGGGGAGGAGGTCTCCTAGGGCGGCGGACTCGAGGTCGTTGCGGATCACGGCGGCGTCGCCTTCGATGACCAGGGTCAGCGCTTCCGGGTGCAGGTGGGTGGCCGCTGCCGCGGAGACCTGGTCCACGTCGGCGTTGAGCAGTTCCTCGCGCAGCCGGGCGTGGTAGTCGTCCGGCAGGTCGTGCACCACAAGCGTGGTCAGCGCGGAAGCGATCGCCCGGGGGCTCTGCAACTCGACCGACAGCTGCCCGGCCCGCCAGGAACGGGCCACCGCCAGCTCGTCCTCGGTCACGCCTCCCGCCTGCGTACGGGTGATCTCGCCCACCGCCTCGACCAGGGCCGGCGCGGTGACGGCGGTCTGCACGCCCGAGCTGACCGCGAACCGCCCGAACCGGCGGGACGAGGCGAACTCGCCCCGGATGCCGTACGTGTAGCCGCGCACCTCGCGGATCAGGTGGTTGAGCCGGGAGGTGAACGCCCCACCGAGCACCGTGCCCGCGAGGGTCATCGGCACGTGGTCGGGGTGCGCCCGGTGCGGCGACGGGTGGCCCAGCCGCAGCGTGGACTGCACCGAGCCGGGCCGGTCCACCAGGATGATCCGGCGGCCGGTGTGCAGCGGGACCTCGATCGGGCCGCCCCGCTCGGCCGGACCGCCCCCGGTGCCGGCGAACGCCGCCCCGGCCAACGCGTCCAGGTCGATCCGGTCCAGGTCACCGGCGACGATCAGGGTGCCGGGCCGCAGGAACCACTCGGAGTGGAAGACGGTGATGTCCTCCACGTCCAGGCCGGCCACCGAGTCCGGATCGCCGTACATCGGTCGTCCCCAGCGGGTGTCGGCGCCGAACAGGTCGGCGCGCAGCGCGGCGTCGGCGCGCGGGCCGGGGTTGGCCCAGTCCATCCGCAGCGCGGTGGCCTCGTCGTCGCGCACGCGCCGGACGTCGGCCGGGTCCAGCCGGGGCGTCCGGACGGCCTCGGCGAGGAGTTGCACCGCGGCGGTCAGCCGATCCACCGGGACCTGCACGCTGATCTGGAACGAGTCCCAGTCCAGCCCGGTCACCAGCTCGGTGCCGAGCGCCTCGATGGCCAGCGCGTACGCCGTGGCGTCCCGCTGCGCGGTGCCCTCCTCAAGGGCCTTGGCGAGCACGCCGCCCAGCCCTTCCTTGCCGGTCAGCTCCCGGCCGGCGCCGGCGTCGAGCAGCAGCAACGCGACGGCGAGGTTCTGCCCGGGCAGGTGCGCGGCGACCACCTGGCCGCCGCCCGCCGCGCGGCGGACCACCGGCGGGAACCGGTACGGGCGAGCGGCACCCGGGCCGGGACGGTCGGCGATCAGCGTCATGCGGTCTCCTCGGGCAGGTAGGTCAGGGTCACCCGGTCGGCGGCGCCGAGCACCTCGGCGGCGGTCTCGGCGATCTGCTCGGCGGTCACCGCGAGCCAGGCGGGCAGCCGGTCGGCGGCCCGGGCCGGGTCACCGAACTGGGTGGTGTACCGCCCGAGCGTGTCCGCGCGGCCGTCCACCGTCGACATCTGCCGCCACCACGCGGTGCTCAGCAACGCCTTCGCCCGGTCCAGCTCGGCGGCGGTGACCGGCACGGTGGCCAGCTCGTCGACGACCTCGGCCAGCCCTTCGGCCAACCGCTCGGCGCTCACGCCGGGGCGGGCGGTGGCGGTGGCGATCAGCGGCGCCGGGGCGTGCGCGAGGTCCACCCCGTACGCGCCGACCAGATCGGGTTGTGCGATCCGCTCGCCGTCGGCGAGCCGCTGGTAGAGCCGGCTGCCCCGGCCGCTGCCGAGCACTGTGGCGAGCACGGTGAGCACGTCGTAGCCGGGGCTGCCGAACGGGTGACCACGGTGGGCGATGTAGACGCGGGGCGCCGGCACGTCGGCGATCACCGTCTCCACGGCGGGCTTCCCGGTCGCCGGGACGCTGCGACCGTCCGGCGCGGGCGGGATGTCGTCGCGGGCAGGCAACGCGCCGAAGTACTTCTCGGCCAGCGCGAACACCTCGGTGGCCTGGGCGTCGCCGACGACTGTGAGCACCGCGTTGTTCGGCACGTAGTACATCTCGTGGAACGCCTGGAAGGTGGCGAGGTCGGCGGCGTTCAGGTCGGCCATCGAGCCGATCGTCGAGTGGTGGTACGGGTGCCCCGGCGGGTAGAGCAGCGGCAGCAGGCGCAGCCAGGCATCCCCGTACGGGACGTTCTCGTAGCGCTGCCGGCGCTCGTTCTTCACCACGTCGCGCTGGTTGTCCAGCGTCTCCTGGGTGAGCGCCGGGACCAGCCCACCCATCCGGTCGGCCTCCAGCCAGAGCGCCAACTCCAGGTGCTCGGCCGGGACCGTCTCGAAGTAGTTCGTCCGGTCCGGGTTGGTGGTGGCGTTGAGCGAGCCACCGGAGCCCTGGATCAGCTTCATGTGCTCGGTCTTCGCCACGTTCACCGAGCCCTCGAACATCAGGTGTTCGAAGAGGTGGGCGAAACCGGTCTGCCCGGCCGGCTCGTGCCGGGATCCGACGTCGTACCAGAGATTGACGGCCACCGCGGGTGCGGTGCGATCCTCGCTCACCACCACGCGCAGGCCGTTGTCCAGTCGGGACGTCTCGATGGGCCAGGGGTAACCACTGTCGGGCATGGCACGACGCTATCCGATCTCGCGGGCGGAAAGGTGACGTGCCGCCGGTCGGCGAGCCGGCCGACCGGCATCGACTCTGCCGGTCGGGGTACCGCAGAGCAATGACCCCACCGACCCCCGTTCCGCCCGCGCGCCGCACCGTCGGACCGGCCGCCAGGGCGGTCGAACGCGCCACCGCCGCGCTCGGCCGGCTGCTGCATCCGGCCGGCCGGTCGTTCACCGGCGAGGTGACGATCTGGGGTACGCCCGGACCACCCACCGGGGTCGCCCTGCTGGACGACCCCGGCCGGTACGCGGCCACGGTCCGGCTCTCCAGGGGTACGCCCACACCCGGCGGTTGGCCGGACGTGCTGGGCCTGGCGGTGCGTGTGCACTCCCCCACCGGCCGCCCGTTCGACCTGCTGGTCAGCTCCAGCGGCGCCGCTCCGGTGCTGCGGAACCTGCCGCTGCCCCGCCGCGGCTTCACCGGGACGTACAGCACGATCACGTGTTACCGCCTGGGCCGGCGTCGTCTCTGGTTGGCCGCGTTGGCCGACCCGGACTCGGTCGACCTCGGCCGCACTCTGGCCGCCGTCGCTGCCGCGGCCCGGACGGACGCGCCGCGCGTGGTGCTCGCGGTCGCGTCCGCCGTCGGGCCGTGGCGGCCGGTCGGCCAGGTCAGCATCGGCGCCCCGCTCGACGCCGGGGAGGACGGCGCACTCGCGTTCGACCCGGTGCGCAACCTGCCACCCGAACTGCGGGCGGCCGGCCCACTCGCCTGGCTGCGCGAGCAGACCTACCGGGGGTCACGCCGGGCGCGCGGCGCGCGGGCTCAGTCCGGCGGTTCGACGGCCACCGTCTGATCCGAGGTACGACGTTCCAGCACCGTGTCCGGGGCCACGTTCTGGTCCTCCTCGCGGATGTCCGACTCGGCGAGGATCGCCTCCGCCTGCGCCTGCGGGTCGTCGCTGCCCACCGCCTCCTCCTCGGGAAGGAGGTGGTGCGCGCGGGACTCCGCCCGCTCCTGCTCGCTCTGCTCGTCAGTCATGGGACCCCTGTTACCCCCCGCCCGGACTCGGCACGCGATGTTCACCCCGCATCTTGGGACGATGCCACGGGCACCCCCGCCCGGTCGGGTAGGCTGGCTCCCGTGACGCGTTCCTATCGATGGTTTAGGCAGCCGGCTCCCACGCCGGTGACTTCACCATGAACTGACGTCACCACGGACCGAGCCGGCTGGGCAGGAGCTGTCGTTCCTGCCCTTTTGCGTACGAGCAGCCGGCTCGTCCCGGGCACCGGCCCCGGGCACGGTCGGCGAAAGGATGCCCACCGTGACGACCCCGGAGACCGATCGGGTCAGCGATCAGCGGATCGACCGTGTCGTGCCGCTGACCACACCCGCCCTGCTGCACCACGAGTTGCCCCTGGACGCCTCGCTCGCCGCCGCCGTGTTGAACGGCCGACGCGCGGTGGGCCGCGTGCTGGACCGCGAGGACGACCGCCTGCTGGTGGTGGTCGGCCCGTGCTCGGTGCACGACCCGGCCGCCGCCCTCGACTACGCCGAGCGTCTGCGCGCCGCCGCCGACCGGCTCGCCGACGACCTGCTGATCGTCATGCGGGTCTACTTCGAGAAGCCGCGGTCCACCGTGGGGTGGAAGGGCCTGATCAACGACCCTGGGCTGGACGGCAGCGGCGACGTCAACACCGGCCTGCGCCGGGCCCGGGCGCTGCTGCTCGACGTCCTGCGTCTCGGCCTTCCGGTGGGCTGCGAATTCCTCGACCCGATCACCCCGCAGTACATCGCGGACACGGTGGTGTGGGGTGCGATCGGCGCCCGCACGGTGGAGAGCCAGGTGCACCGGCAGCTCGCCTCCGGCCTGTCGATGCCGATCGGCATGAAGAACCGCCCCGACGGCAGCATCGGCACCGCCGTGGACGCGATCCGCGCCGCCGGGGTGCCGCACGTCTTCCCGGGCATCGACTTCTCCGGCACCCCGGCGATCATGCACACCCGCGGCAACACCGACGGGCACCTGGTGCTGCGCGGTGGTGGCGGTCGGCCCAACTACGACGCGGAGTCGGTGGCGGGCGCGCTCGACCTGCTCCGGGCGGCCGGGTTGCCGGAGCGCCTGGTCATCGACGCCAGCCACGCCAACAGCGGCAAGGACCACCGCAACCAGCCGCTGGTCGCCGCGGACGTGGCGGCGCAGATGGCCGCCGGCCAGCGCGGGATCACCGGTGTGATGCTGGAGTCGTTCCTGCTGCCCGGCCGGCAGGATCTCGACCCGACCCGCGAGCTGGTGTACGGCCGCTCGGTCACCGACGCCTGCCTCGGCTGGGACGACACCGCCGAGGTGCTCGACCACCTGGCCACCGCCGTACGGGCCCGTCGGGCCACGCTGCCAACCCGGGCGTGAGGGTGTGACGGCCGGCACTGCGGTGCGCGGAACACGGGACGGTGGGGCCTGGTTAACTGAGGTGTCGGTGTGCTCAGTGTCCCCGGGCCTCACCTAAATAGCCCTCGCGGAATACCGTTCGGCTGGAGCCGCGTCGCGCCACTCGCCGAGAGGCGACCTGCACACCGACACCGGCGCCGCCCCCGGCCCACAAGGCTCGGGGGCGGCGCTGTCTGTACAAGAGCACCGTCGCGCCACCGACGCAGAGCATGCTCCCAACGCGCCTTTGCTCTGCTTCCACGGACGCAACAGCCAGCGCCCAAAACCGTTGCGTAGGTTGAAGCAGAGCAAAGGAAGCCTCGTGGGTCACCCTCTCGGCAGGTGGGCCCACCGGCGCGACGTTTGACCGATTCCGCCCCGGGTAGCTGATCGGCGTGACCGACGACGCACCCGTTGCCGACGAGCCGGACACCCACGCCCTCGATGACCTGCTCGATGACATCTTCCGAGGTCAGGAGCGGGTCACCCAGGGGGATATCTACCGCCGGGCGGTGGCCGCCGAGCTACCGCCGGATCTGCTCGCCCGGATCGACGCGCTCCCCGAGGGCGAGTACGCGGTGGACGAGGCCAGTGACCTGCTGGGCGGCACCGTCGCCTGAGCGACCCCAGAAGGGACACCGACATGACGCACCACGAGGACCACGACGAGAAGGTGCCGGCGTTGGGCCAACCACCGAAGGGCAGGGACACCACGCCCGAGCCGGACTTCGCCAACGAACACGACCGCACCGCGGTGGACCGGGACATCATCACCGGGGACGACGAGGACGAACGGGAGCCGGAATCGCCGCACGGCTGGTCCGGCATGCAGCGCTGACGCGTACGAGAGTGGGGGCCGGCTGATGCGGGCCCCCACGTCGCGTTCGTCGTCGGGTCAGTCGTCGTCGTGCCCACCCTCGGCGGCCTGCTGCGCCGTGGCGTACGCCATCTGGAGGAAGTCGGACGCGGCCACCGCCGTCAGCGCGGTGGCCACCAGACGCGTGAGGCGGGGGGCGAGCACCAGGCCCCCGGTCAGCCCCGTGGCCACCCAGACCGCCAGGCAGAACGGGCAGCTCAGCAGCTCGCCGATGGCGTGCCGGGTGGAGCTGCCCGAGTCGCGGACCTGCTCCATCACCTCACCGCTGCCGATCGGCCGGTCATAGCGGGTGAACGGCGCCCGCAGCGGGCTGGTGATCGCGTCCTTGGACAGCAGCCGGCTGAGCTTGTGCGTGGCGATGGAGAGCAACACGACGTCGGCGGGGGCGGGGCGTTCGGGCACCGGGCGGCCGGTCACCTTGACCAGGCCGGCCAGCGCCCCGGTCACCCCGGCGTAGGTGCCCATCGCCACCAGGTAGCCGCCGAGCGGCCGGTGCTCGTGCGGCGCGTACGCCCGGCGCAGCCGCGCCGCCTTCTGTCGCAGGCCAGTGTCGCTCACCGTTCTCCTCACATGTCGTCATGGTGCGAAAGCGGCCGTCGGTGACGGTGTCAGCCGGCCTGGAGGTTGTCGGCGACCTCGCGGGCGAGGTTGGTCAGCGCCTCGTCGGCCAACTGGTCCGGGTCGGCGCCCGAGCCGTCGGTCAGGTCGAGCTGGATCCGGGCGCCGCCGGAGTCAGCCGGGTCCACCCGGATCTCGGCGGCCCAGTCGGCGTCGCTCCAGCGGGCCCGCAGCTCCTCGCCCCTGATCTCGGCGGGAGGGCTCCCGTCGTTGCGCAGCGGCGCCGGCAACCAGGCCGAGGCCCGAGCCGGGTCGGTGGCCGTGTTGAAGACCACCTCGGGTGGCGCGGACATGCCCCGCACGGCTCGCGCCGGCATCAGACGTCCCGCAGGCGGCTCGGGTCGACCTCCCGGCCCGGGTGACGGGCGAGGTACTCGGTCTCCAGGTCCGCCGTGCGCCGCAGGTGGTTGGCGAGCGCGGAGTCGGCCGCGTGCCGGAGGGTGTCCAGCCGGGTCCGGTGCAGGCTGTGCATCTCGCGGATCAGATCGTCGTCGGTCAGCTCCGTCGGGTCGACGCCCAGCGCGTCGCCGTCAAGGTCGGCGCCACCGGAGTCGGCGAGGTGGTCGCCGCCCCACTCGGGCACCCGCTGTTCAGGGCTCATCTCCGTGCTGCCGCTGGACCCAAAGCCGTCCTCGCGTACCGATCCGGTCATCATCGCCCCCCTGGTCTCGTTTGGGCTGGCGTCTAGACGGATGCCCACACCGGGGAACGCCAAACCATCCCGCCCGCGTGGCAGCTACGACACCGTGTCGGAGAGCGCCGCCGTTCCCGGTACCCTCGACGCCATGAGGTGGCTCTGGACCCCGGCGTGGATCGCGCGTCACGTGGCCATGGTCGTGCTGGTCGTGGGCTTCCTCGGGCTGGGCTGGTGGCAGATCAGCCGGGCCACGGCCGGCAACAACCTCAGCTGGGGGTACGCGGTCGAGTGGCCGATCTTCGCCGGCTTCGTGGTGTACGTCTGGTGGCGCGAGGTGCGGCTGGCACGCCACAACGCGGAGGCAGCCGCGCAGCCACCGGCGGACCCCGCCGACGCACCGGCCGCCGAGCCGCCGCCGGCCGCGACCATCGGCTCCCGACCGGCGGTACGCCGACCGGTGCGGGTGGCCCGGGTGCCGGTCAACGCGACGCCCGGCGACGACGCGGCCCTGGCCGCCTACAACGACTACCTGTCATGGTTGAACGCCAATCCGGGCGCCCGGCCCGGTGACTATCCCGGCTGAGCCGGGGCTCGGAAGGACGGACGAAGGTGGGCGCAGCCCTTACCCGGTACCGCGTGATCGCCTGGATCGTGGGCGTGGTGCTGATCCTGCTTGTCGTTGTCGGCATGCCACTGAAGTACGCGTTCGACAACCCGGTCGTGGTGGAGACGGTCGGCCCGGCGCACGGCTTCCTCTACATGATCTACCTGGTGGCCGCGTTCGACCTGAGCCGGCGGGCGGACTGGCCGCTGAAGCGGATGCTCCTGGTGATGCTCGCCGGCACCGTGCCGTTCGTCTCGTTCTACGCCGAGCGTCGCGTCACCGCCTGGCTGGACCGGCCCGCCACCCGTACGCCGGAGCCGGTCGCCAGCTGACCGGCCCGGCGGCGGGTCTGGTCAGCGGCTGGGCCGCCACGGGTCCGCCGAGGCGAGGGGGTCGACCCAGCCGCCGTACCGGTTGACCTCCCGGGCGCGCAGCAGCGCCCGGGTGACCTGACCGAACTGCCGCTCGTTGTCGGCGCTGAACAGCAGCACCTCCGCGCCCCGGTGCCAGCCCCACAGCTCGTACGGCGGTGGGCGCCAGCGGTCGCCGACCAGGGCGAGTGCCGCCGGCAGCAGGAGCACCGCCCCGAGGATGAGGTACGCCTCGGCGGTCAACCGTTGCAGGCCGCCGCTGAAGCCGAGGAGCAGGCCGACCACGCCGATCATGGATGCGGTGATCACCACCGCCCGGACGGCGATCCGGTCGTGCGGGCCTCGGGTGGTGCGCAGGTGGGTCAGGTCGACGATGCGATAGCTGGTGCGGCCGACGGTGAACCGGTCGACGGTGACGATGATGCCGGGTCGCGCGTACAGCAGCGTGGACCTGGCTCCGGGCACCGTTCGTTGCGGTCGCGTCTTTGCGCCTTCACGATTCACGGTTCCTCCCGTGGGGCGGTCTGCCGGGTTCGGTCCGTGGCCGGGCATCGCTGCCCGGGGACGGGATTCCCGGCTGCGGCTCCATTGTGTTGGGGCACCGCCACTCCACCTGGGCATTTACGATTCCGACCTGCTCACCCGACCGGGGGACATCGCCGCGAAACAGCATACATTTCAGGTTTTGTCGGATATTGGCGGAGGCCATCCGACGGCATACGCCCGGAACGACGAATGTCAGATATCGGTCAGCGGATGCGAAAAAGGGCTCGCGGGCGGTCCCCCTCCCGCGTCAGCAGCCCCGCTGGTGTCATCCGACAGCAGCGGCACTTCGCGCCACTTCGCCAACTTTCGCCCCTGCTTCAACTGCGCGGCACAACCGTCCCGGGTTAGGTTGGGCGAGCCGGTCCGGCCCAGTGCCGTCCACCCGGATGGCCCCGGCCGGTGTCGCCGAGGGCGTCAGCAGCCCCGTCGGCGGCCGTGGGAGAGGAGCCCTTCGCTCTTGTCATCCCTGAGAACCCTGCTGCGCACCGCGGTCCTGGCCGGCATGTCGGCCGCACTGATCGCCCCGACGGCGGTGGCCCACGCCGAGCCGTCCCCCGCCGACCTGACCCACCGGATCGAGACGTCCTCGGCAGAGTTGGAACGGATCGTGGAGTCCTACAACAAGCTCACCGAGGACATCAAGGTCAACAAGACCGCGGTGGCCCGATTACAGGCCCGCATCGGCCCCCTGGAACAGCAGGCCGAGCAGAGCCGGGCCGACGTCGCGGCACTCGCCAACACCGCGTACAAGAGCGGTGGCCTGCAGACGATGGACGCGCTGCTGCGTCCCGGCGGCTCCGTCGCTCTGCTCGACCGGCTCGGCACCCTCGATCAGCTGACCCGCCAGCGCCAGGAGCGCATCTCCGGCTTCACCGCGAACCAGCGGCGGCTGCTCGACGAGAAGACACGCCTGGACGCCACGCTGACCCGGCAGGCCGCGCAGGCCCGCGAGCTGGCGGCGGGCAAGAAGCGCATCGAGAGTGACCTGGCCGACCTGTACGAGCTGCGCCGGCAGGCGTACGGGGCCGCCACCGAGCGACCCGCGCCCAAGGCGGCGGAGGCCGAGGCCACAAACGTGCCCGCCGTGGCCGGGGACGCCGGCGCTGCGGTGCGCTACGCCTTCGGGGCGGTCGGCAAGCCGTACGTCTGGGCCGGTGAAGGGCCGAACGGCTACGACTGTTCCGGACTGACCCTCGCGGCCTGGCGGGCGGCCGGCAGGTCGCTGCCGCACAACGCACGGATGCAGTGGGGAGCGGTCGCCCACATCGGTCGGGGTGACCTGCGCCCGGGAGACCTGATCTTCTACAGCGGGCTCGGGCACGTCGCTCTCTACGTGGGCGACGGTCAGGTCATCGACGCGCCGAGCGCCGGTCGCAACGTGCTCAAGCGCGGCATGAACATGATGTCCATCCACGGCTACGGCCGGGTCCGCTAGCCCCGACCCGATACGGCGAACGGCCGGCGTCCCCCTATCGGACGCCGGCCGTTCGCCGTCATTACTACCAGGTCAGGCTGCCTGCAGCCCCTCCGCCCGGGCCAGCTCGCGGAGCCGGCCGAGGGCCTGGATCTCCAGCTGCCGGATCCGCTCGCGGGACAGCGAGAAACGGGACGCGACCTCGGTCAGCGAGTGCTCGCGGCCGTCCTCCAGCCCGTAGCGGGCCCGCATGATGCCGGCGGACCGGTCGTCGAGGTGGTTGAGCAGCCCCTCGATGCGCTGCCGCTCCAGGCCGCTGAGGACGATGTCCTCCGGCGACGGCGCGTCGCTGTCGGCGACCAGGTCGCCGAGGTTCGTGTCGCCGTCGTCGCCCACCGGGGTGTCCAGCGAGACGGTGTCCTGCGACCAGCGGCGCAACTCGTTGACCCGCTCGACGGTGACACCGAGCGATGCGGCGATCTGCTCCGGCTCGGGGTCGCTGCCCAGTTCACGGGTGAGCTGCCGGATGACGTTGCGCATCCGGTTGACGTCCTCCACCAGGTGCACCGGCAGACGGACGGTGCGCTCCTGCTGAGCGATCGCCCGGCTGATGGCCTGGCGGATCCACCAGGTGGCGTAGGTGGAGAACTTGTAGCCACGCTCGTAGTCGAACTTCTCGACCGCCCGGACGAGGCCGGTGTTGCCCTCCTGAATCAGATCCAGCATGGGCATGCCCGAGCGCACGTAACGACGCGCGATCGACACGACCAGTCGCAGGTTGGCGCGGATGAAGAGGTCCTTCGCGCGCTCACCCTCGACGACCAGCCGCTCCAGGTCGGCCCGGTCGACACCGTCGGGAACTGCGTCTTCGCCGAGCAGGTGCTCCGCGTAGAGGCCAGCCTCGATCGCCTTGGAGAGATCGACCTCCTTGGCGGCGTCCAGCAGTGGCGTCCGGGAGATCTCGTGCAGGTAGACGCCGACCAGGTCGCGCTCCTCGGCAACCTCGTCGGTGCGCATGCCGATTTTCTTGTCCACGTTGCCCACGGTCCCCTCGCTCGCGCCGGTTGCCCGGTTCCTTGCCATTCCCCACGTCCGGTCAGCCCCTGGTAACTTCTGCTGTGCCCGCCGTCGCTGACACCTACACAACAGATGAGACGTGTCGGGGATTCCATGTCGTGAGTCGAAAGTGTCACGAATGCCTGAGTAGTTGCTGAGAGCACGGTCCATGTTTGCTGTCAGCACCCGTCGGGTGGCGCGCCGCTGGGCACCTCGGACGGGTTGGCGGGTCGACGAATCGCTGATCGCCCGCACCATGGCAACACCGCCGCCCGCGCCGGCACAGCGACCCGGGTCACCTCCGTGCTGCGATCCTGGTCACTGCCAGATACGCAGCGATGGGGCGGTCGGTTCATCCACGGGGGTGTTATTACCCCCGGCCCCGGTGAACAATCCGGAGCCCCGTTCGCTTCCCGGGCGGTGCGGGCTAGGAGGCGAGCAGGGCGAGAGCCCCGCGAACCTGGTCGGCGGAGCGCGCCAGGGCGGCTCGGGCGGCGGCCACCTCGGCTCCGGAGACCAGCGAGACCAGCGCCGTCTTCAGGTCGCCGTCGGCCGCGCTGAGGGCGCGTCGGGAGACCTCCTCCGAGCAGCCGGTCGCCTCCACCAGGATCGAGATCATTCGTCCCCGGAGCTTCGCGTTGGTGGCCACCATATCGATCATGAGGTTCGAGTAGACCCGACCCAGGCGCACCATGACGGCGGTCGAGAACGTGTTCAGCACCAGTTTCTGCGCGGTGCCCGCCTTCATCCGGGTCGACCCGGTGACCACCTCGGGTCCGGTGTCCACCCCGATGAACACGTCGACCGACCGGGCGGCCTCCGCCTCCGGATTGGCGCACAGCAGCACCGTCGAGGCGCCTGCGGCGCGGGACGCGGCGAGCGCCCCGAGGACGTACGGGGTGCGTCCGCTGGCCGCCAGACCGACCACCAGGTCACCGGCGCGCACACATCCGGCGGCCTCGTCCGCCCCGTTCCGGTCGTCGTCCTCGGCGTCCTCCACGGCCCGCCACATGGCGTCCGGGCCGCCGGCCAGGTGGGCACAGAACCAGTGCCGGGGCGAGTTGAAGGTGGGAGCCAACTCGGCCGCGTCGAGCACGCCCAGCCGGCCGGAGGTGCCGGCCCCGAAGTAGTGCACCCGGTGCCCGCCGCGCAACGCCGCCACCGCCAGGTCGACGGTGGTGGCGATCTCGTCGAGCACCGCGGCGACCGCCGCCGGCACCCGCCGGTCGGCTTCGTTGATCACGGTGAGCACGTCCCGGGTCGACATCAGGTCGAGGTCCGCGCTGAGGGGGTTGCGTCGTTCGGTGGGTGCGCCCACCCGGACGCTCGGGCGGGCGGGCGGTGCTGACATGTCCTCGTCCGGCTCCACCGAACCGGGCGTCATGCCCGTCTCCGACTGGCACCCACCCGGTGCGACTGGACCGCCTCGGCGGTCGCCTCCAGGGCCTTGCGGGCCCGGGACCGGTTGCGGGCGGCCACCCCGACGAAGAGGCAGTCGACGACGGTGAGCTGGGCGAGCCGGCTGGCCGTCGCTCCGGAGCGGTAGGTGGTCTCGCGGGCCGCGGTCGTCAGCACGAAGTCGGCGACCTCGGTGATCGGCGAGCGCGGGAAGTTGGTCAGCGCCACGGTGGCCGCGCCCCGCGTCCGGGCCTGCTCCAGCACCTCGATGACGTCGGAGGTGGTGCCGGTGTGCGAGATGCCGATCGCGACGTCACCGCGGCCGAGCAGGGCGGCCGAGGTCAACGCGGTGTGCACGTCCGGGAAGTAGAAGGCGATCCGGCCGATGCGGTGCAGCTTCTGCTGGAAGTCGGAGGCGACGAATCCGCTGGCGCCGGCGCCGTAGATGTCGATCCGGCCCGCGCTCGCGATCGCCTCGACCACCTGCTCGCAGACGGCCGGGTCGAGCTGCTCGGCGGTCTCCTCGACGGCTCGGGCGTCGTTGAACGCGATGGTGGCGATGATCTGGGCGAGGTCGGCGCCGGGCGGGATGTCACCGCCGACGACGCGGGCGTCCGGCGGCTCGATGCGGCGGGCGGCCTCGGCGGCCAGCCGGATGCGCAGCTGTGGATAGCCGTCCATGCCGACCGATCGGCAGAACCGGATGACTGTTGCCTCCGACGTCTCCGCTGCGGTGGCGAGGTCGGTGATGGTCCGCCGGGCGGCGGCGGCCGGGTCGGACACGACCAGCCGGGCGACCCGCTGCTCGGCGGGCGACAGCGACGGCAACAGCCCGCTGATGTGGACGATCAGCCCACCAGGCTCGTGACTCGCAGAAATCTTCGGACTCTTCGCCACGGATGAAACTTACTTTCACGAGGCGTGAGCGTCAACCATGACCGTATGTGGTGGGAAAAGTGTCGACGACCCGGATCACGCGTTCCGCACAGCCTGCCACCTCTCCCAGGATCGCCGCCTCATCCGCCGGGTCGAGTCCACCCTGCCGTACGGCGTCGGGCCGCGCTGTCATCCAGGACACGGTCGCCCGAACGGTGTCGGACAACGGACGGATCGTCAGACCCGCGTCCAGCGCCGGCCGGGCATCCCGGTCCATCAGGCCAGCCCCCTCCGGCAGTCGCACCCAGAGCGGCAACGCCCGCTCCCCCGACCATTCGCGGACGTCGCGCGCCAGCAGGAAGTCCTGATCGACCCAGGTGAGGTGCGGGTCGGCGACACCCAGACCGGCCGCCACGCCGGTCAGCAGGTCGGCGCGGGACATCGCCGGGCCGGTGCCGTCGTACGTGCCGGCGAGGCGGGCGTCGGCGGCGTGCAGCAGCCAGCCGGCCAGGTCGGCGACGTCCACGAACTGCACCCGGTCGGTTGGCCGTCCGGGCGCGAGAACCTCCCCGCCGTTCGCCAGTCGTCGCACCCAGTACGGGAAGCGGTCGCTCGGGTCCTCGGCGCCGACGATCAGCCCCGCCCGGCAGATGAACGACCGCTGCGCACCCATCAGTTCGCGAACCAGCCGCTCGATGCTGACCTTGCACTCGCCGTACCAGCGGTGGTCCGGGCCGACCGGAGCGTCCACGTCCGGCGGGGCAGGCGACAGCAGCGGGGCGTGCGCCGCGGTCTGACCCGGGGCGGTGTTGTCGGCGTACACCGAGATCGTGGACACGAACGACCAGTGACCGACGTGGTCGGCCAGCGCGGCGAGCGCGTGCCGGGCGTGGCTGACCTGGCGGGTCACGTCCACCACCGCGTCGAAGCCGTCGCCGGCGAGCGACACCAGCGCCGCGGGGTCGTCGCGGTCGACCGGCACGAACCGCGCACCGGTCGGCACGACACCGGACACGCCCCGGGCCGCGCAGGTCACGTCGTGGCCCTGCGCGACGGCGAGCCGGGCCACCGCCCGGCCGAAGAACCGCGTGCCACCGAGAATCAGGATCCGCATCCGCCGATCCTGCGCCGCCGGTGGCCGATCATGCCAACCACTCTGCTGTCGGCAGAGCGCCGGTCGCCCGATGGGTGGGCGCGGTGGACGCTAGCGTGTGGCGCATGGCGGAGCGCAGCGTGGTGGTGACCGGAGGCACGGGTGGGCTCGGCGGGGCGGTCGTCGCCTCGTTCGTCGACGCGGGCTGGCGGGTGGTCGTACCGCAGCGGGCAGCCCGGCCCGGGTCGGAGCCGGCGGCGGACGGGCTGGTCCGGGTCATCGCGGACCTGACCGACCCGGCGGGCGCGGCCCGCGTCGTCGAGGCCGCCGTCGGCGACCCCGCGGCGCCGCTGCGGGCGGTGGTCAACCTCGTCGGCGGGTACGCGAGCGGCGGCCTGGTGCACGAGACACCGGTCGAGGAGTTCGAGCGGATGCTCACCGTCAACCTGCGACCCACGTACCTGGTCACCCAGGCCGCGCTGCCGCACCTGGTCGCGGCCGGCGGCGGCGCGGTGGTGTGCGTGTCGGCCCGGGCGGCCCTCACCCCGTTCGCCGGCGCGGCCGGCTACGTCACGGCCAAGGCGGCGGTGCTGGCCTTCGCCAACGCGGTCGCGGTCGAATACCGCTCCCGCAACGTGCGCTGCAACACCGTGCTGCCCAGCGTCATCGACACCCCGGCGAACCGGGCCGCGCAGCCCGACGCCGACCACTCCCGCTGGGTCACGCCGGCCGAGATCGCGCCGGTGATCCGCTTCCTGGCCTCGACGGACTCCGCGCCGACCACCGGGGCCAGCGTTCCGGTCTACGGACGCGCCTGAACGAGCAGGGACGTTATGTCGCCGCGCCCGGCCCGCTCCTGCGCCGACGCGGCGGGCGGGGGTGTCGGGGCGGGCGGGGGCGCCGGCTGCGGCACCTCGGGGGGCGCTGACCCCTCCGCCGACGGCCGGGTGGGGTCGGGGCGGACGTCCGACCGCAGCCAGGTCGACAGGTGCGCCTGGATCTGCTCGGTCACCTCCTCGGCCGAGCGGCCCGCGTCGACGAGGACGAAGCTCGGGTACTCGGGCAGGGTCCGGTAGGCGGTGTCCGCCGCGGTGAGCCAGCCCATCGACTCGTGGTCGGTGCCGCGCTCCTCGATGCGCTGGTATGCCACGGCCGGGTCCACGGCGAGCAGGAAGGTCACCTGGGGCGTCGGGAACAGGCGGTAGCCGGCCCGGGCCAGACGCTCCCAGCGGTGCCCGCCGTGCGCGCGGATGCTGGCGTACTGGCAGGCCGAGTAGCGGTCCATCACCGCCGTCCGGCCGGTGAGCAGGCAGCTGAGCAGGGCCGCGGCGATGGCGAGCCAGCGAAGCACGGACTCCACCGCCAGGACGCCGTCGCGCCCGACGAGCCGTTGCGCGTCCGGCAGGCCGAGCCGGTGCGCGAGCCGGCCGAGCCAGCGACGCCCGCTGGCGTTGCGGCGGTACGTCGCGGGGCGGCCGGCGGCGGTCAGCGCGTCGGCCAGCCGGTGTGCCTGCGTGGTCTTGCCCGAGCCGTCGATGCCGATCAGTGCGACGGTGCGCAATCGGGCTCGGCCGCGTCGCGTCCCCGATGATCTGGCCACCCTCGACAGGTTATCCGACCCGTGCTTGCGCCCCGTGACGTTTGTTGCCATTTGTCACCGTTGGCACCCGACCGCGACGACACCAGGTGTGGGCGACCGGAATGCCGGGTACGGGAGTTCGAATCCAACCGCCTGTCCACCAACACGACCGACGGGAGATCCAGATGGCTGAGCGCGGAGACGAGAGTCTGGTGCACACCCTCAAGAAGGTCGCCGCCGTGCTCAAGCAGTCCGAGATCCCGTTCGCCCTGGGCGGCAGCTTCGCCGTCTACGCCCACGGCGGCCACTCAAGCGACCACGACGTCGACTTCCTGATCCGCGAGGCCGACGTCGAGCGGTCCCTGGAGGCGCTCGTGGCCGCGGGCTTCCGCGCCGAGCGGCCGCCGGAGGACTGGCTGGTCAAGGTCTTCGACGACGGGCGGATGGTGGATCTGATCCACCGGCCGATCGAGACGCCGGTGACCGAGGAGACGTTCGCCGACACGGTCGTGCGGCCGGTGGACGCCATCCACATGCCGGTCCTCTCCGCCACCCAGCTGATGGTGCACAAGCTGCTGAGCTTCTCCCAGCACTACTGCGACTTCGCCCGCGGCCTGCCACTGGCCCGGTCGCTGCGGGAGCAGATCGACTGGGAACGGGTACGCAAGGAGACGCAGCACTCGCCGTACGCCGAGGCGTTCCTGGTGCTGCTGGATCGGCTGGAGGTGGTGCCGGACACCGGCACCCAACCAGGAGAGGAGACACCGTGACGCACGATCGCGACAGTGGCGCGGGGCCGCCGGACGAGTACGTCGAGGCGGAGATCCACCGGCTGCTCTCCGAGGATCCCGCAGTCGCCGAACAGGGGATCACCGTGGTCCGGCGGGAACGCGCCCTCGTGCTCTACG
Organism: Micromonospora sp. NPDC005197; assembly: GCF_040608295.1. Classification (NCBI taxonomy): domain Bacteria; kingdom Bacillati; phylum Actinomycetota; class Actinomycetes; order Micromonosporales; family Micromonosporaceae; genus Micromonospora; species Micromonospora sp. NPDC005197. The sequence goes on from NZ_JBEXHY010000085.1 coordinate 20,266, forward strand.
GCGAGGTGGAGAGCCCGCACCGGCGGGAGGAGATCCTGCGCCGGGTGTCGGAGCGCTTCCCCGACGTGCCGATCACCAGCGACATCGGTGTGATCCGCGCCCAGGCGCCCACGGAGATCGAGCAACTGCCCTGAGGGAGGTTTCATGGTGATCCGGATCGCCGCCGTGGGCGACGTGCATCTGGACGAGGACGTGGTCGGCCGGTTCCGCCCGGCGCTTGAGGAGCTGCCGGAGTGCTCCGACGTGCTGCTGCTGGCCGGCGACCTGACCCGGCACGGCACCGAGGCTGAGGCGCGCTGCGTGGCGCAGGAGTTCGGCGGGTTGGCCGTGCCGGTGGTGACCGTGCTGGGCAACCATGACCACCAGTGTGACCAGGTGCCGCAGGTCGTGAAGGTGCTCGAGGACGCGGGCATCACCGTGCTGGAGGGCGACGGCGTGGTGCTGGACTGCGCGGGCGGCCGGCTCGGCATCGCCGGCGTCAAGGGCTTCGGCGGGGGTTTCGCCGGCCGGTGCGCGAGCGACTTCGGCGAGCCGGAGATGAAGGCGTTCGTCCGGACCACCAACGAGAGCGCGGACCGCCTCGGTAAGGCCCTGCGCTCGCTGGACTGCGACATGCTGGTCGCGCTGACCCACTACTCGCCAGTTCCGGACACGTTGGCCGGCGAGCCGCTGGAGATCTACCCGTTCCTGGGGTCGTACCAGCTCGGGCAGGCGATCGACTCGGCGCCCACGGCGCTGGCCCTGCACGGGCACGCGCACGCCGGCACCGAGCGCGGCACCACCCCGGGAGGGGTACGCGTCCGCAACGTGGCGCACCCGGTGATCAAGCAGGCGTACAGCGTCTTCCATGTCGGGGATCAACTCGACACCGACCAGGTTTCCCCGATCGGAGGGTCGGGTAGTCAGAGGTCATGGAGCTGATTCTCTGGATTCTCGCAGTCGTACTCGTGGTCGCCGGCATCCTCGCGCTGTTCCGCCGGCAGATCCTGTGGGGCGTCGTCCTCATCGTCGTCGGGCTGTTGGTCGGCCCGGGTGGTGTCAGCATCTTCAATTGACCGTTCGCACCTTCTGACAACTCATCACAACACCGGGACCCGTCGGGGTCGCCGCGACCGGAGCTTTCGTCCTCCCGACAGAAGCCCCGGCCGCAGCGGCCCCGGCGCTTTTTTGTGGGTTTCACCCGACGTTCAGCGGCAATATCTCGACCATGGAGACATCTCGCGAGGCACGGCCCGCCTCCGGCCGACGGTCGCGCTGGGCGCTCGCCGGCTTCGCGGCGGCGGTCTTCGTCGCGGCCGCGATCGGCGGGCTGGGCGTGCAGGGCACCACCGACGAGTACGCGAGCCTGCGCCAGCCGGGCTGGGCGCCGCCCTCCTGGCTCTTCGGCCCGGTCTGGACCGTGCTCTACGCGCTGATCGCCCTGGCCGGCTGGCTGGTGTGGCGTCGGGTCGGCTTCTCCCCCGCGCTCTGGGCGTGGACCGCCCAACTCGTCCTGAACGCCATCTGGACGCCACTGTTCTTCGGCGCGGGGCGGTACGGGCTGGCGTTCGCCGAGATCGTGGTGATGTGGCTGGCGATCGGCCTCACCGTGGCGCTCTTCGCCCGGGTGTCCCGGGTCGCGACCGCGCTGCTGCTGCCGTACTGGGCGTGGGTCACGTTCGCCGCCGCGCTCAACCTGTCGATCTGGCGACTGAACACCTGACCGGCGCCGGCCCTCCGGCGGGAAGCGGTCCCGCCGGAGGACTCAGGCCCCGTCAGCAGCGGGGCACGTTCGGGATGTAGCCGTCGTAACCGGTGTAGACGTACGCGTCGGCGATGAAGCGGCCGCTGCCGATGCGATCCCAGATCGAGCTGGTGCCGTACGTGCCGGTGACCGTGGTGCCGCTGGTCTGGCAGGCGATGGTCACCCGGGTGCCGTCGGCGACGGTGCCCACCGAGGCGTACCCCGTGCCCGGGCCGGAGCGGACGGTCAGCGGCGTGCCGCTGGTGTCGACCGTGGCGTTGCCGGTGCCCGAGCTGCACCCGTTGTCGCTGGTGTAGGTCTTGCTACCCCAGTACAGGCCGAGCGTGCCGTTGAACCTGACCTGGATGTCGTTGCCGTTGAGGCGCTGTTCGTAGTGCAGGTGGGGGCCGGTGGACCCGCCGGTGCTGCCCACCCAGCCGAGCACCTTGCCGTAGCCGACGGTCTGCCCCACCGAGACGTTGAAGCCGTTGAGGTGGGCGTAGTAGGTCGTGTAGCCGCCACCGTGGTCGATCCGCACGTACTTGCCGTAACTGGTGCCGCCGAGGTCGGTGACCCGGTCGACAGTGCCGGGGGCGCTGGCCACCACCGGGTCGCCGAGGTCGTCGGTGCGGTTGAAGTCGACCGCGTACGCCGGGCTGTGGTCCGACCGGGTCTGCCCTGACCAGGACTGGCCGCACGGGAACGGCACCTTGAAGGTCGGCGCGGCCAGCGCCGGGCTCGCCGGTGCGAGGACTCCCCCGACGAGCAGGCCCGTCACCAGCAGGCTGATCCACCGCTTACGCATCCAGCTCCTCCTATGTTCAAAACCTTCGATGAAGTGGCCTCAGCCTGACAGATATCGCCACTGTTCGAAAGAGTCGGGATCCGCGGCTGGGAGCGCGCCCAGCCGCCGGACACGAGGTTTCGGGATTGTTACTCGCTCGTGTCTGACAGGGGGTGGACCAGACCGGATGCAAGCGCTTACATGTGTGCACGCCCAATCGGACCGGCGAGGGTCACCAGCGGAGACCACGCCGGCTAGGAAGGAGGACGGCATGGCGGTCTTTACCAGACCACGCCAGGCCTTCGTGATCGCCGGTGTGCTCGGGCTGGCGCTCAGCGCCACCGCTTGCGGTACCGGTGACGACAAGAAGAGCGACAAGGCGGGCTCCGCGGAGTGCGCCCCATACGAGAAGTACCAGGGCCACGACGGCAAGAAGGTCTCCATCTACGCGTCCATCCGTGACGCCGAGGCGGACCTGCTCGAGCGGTCGTGGTCGCAGTTCACCGACTGCACCGGCATCGAGATCGCGTACGAGGGCAGCGGCGAGTTCGAGGCCCAGCTCCCCGTGCGGGTCGACGGCGGCAACGCGCCCGACATCGCCTTCGTGCCCCAGCCGGGCCTCGTGAAGCGGTTCGCGGACGCCGGCAAGCTGAAGTCCCTCGGCGCCGACACCAAGGCCCTGGCCGAGCAGAACATGCCGGCCGACTGGCTGAAGTACGGCACCGTCAACGGAACGCTCTACGGCGTGCCGCTCGGCGCGAACGTCAAGTCCTTCGTGTGGTACTCGCCGAAGACGTTCAAGGAGAAGGGCTGGGAGGTCCCGACCACCTGGGAGCAGCTCATCGCCCTGAGCGACAAGATCGCCGCCAGTGGCATGAAGCCGTGGTGCGCGGGCGTCGAGTCCGGTGACGCCACCGGCTGGCCGGCCACCGACTGGATCGAGGACGTCCTCCTGCGTACGGCGGGCGCCGAGGTCTACGACCAGTGGACCACCCACGCGATCCCGTTCAACGACCCGCGGGTCGTCGACGCGGTGGACCGCGCCGGCACGATCCTCAAGAACGAGAAGTACATGAACGGCGGCTTCGGCGGCGTCAAGAGCATCACCACCACCGCCTTCCAGGAGGCGGGCCTGCCGGTGACCACCGGCAAGTGCGCGATGCACCGACAGGCGTCCTTCTACGCCAACCAGTTCCCCGAGGGCACCAAGGTGGCCGAGGACGGCGACGCGTTCGCCTTCTACTTCCCGGCCATCGACGCGGCCAAGGGCAAGCCGGTGCTGGGCGCGGGCGAGTTCGTCGTCGCCTACGCCGACCGTCCCGAGGTGCAGGCGGTGCAGACCTACCTGGCCTCCGCCGAGTACGTCAACAGCCGCGCGAAGCTCGGCAACTGGGTCACGGCGAACAACAAGCTGGACATCGCCAACGTCGCCAGCCCGATCGACAAGCTCTCCGTCCAGATCCTGCAGGACAAGACCGGCGTCTTCCGCTTCGACGGATCCGACCTGATGCCGGCCGCCGTCGGCGCGGGAACGTTCTGGAAGGGCATGGTCGACTGGCTGAACGGCAAGGCGACCGCCCCGGTGCTCCAGGGCATCGAGAGCAGCTGGCCCAAGTGATCCCGGCGGTGGGGGGCGGGCGCGGGGCGGGGGGGGGCCGCCGCCCCCCCCCGCACCCGCGGGGGGGGGGGGAGTGT
>NZ_JBEXHY010000086.1:0-24446 GCF_040608295.1 Micromonospora sp. NPDC005197
GCGCAGGCGAACGCGGCCGGTCGGGTGGCGGTCGCGCCACCTCCGGCGCCGGACGGCGGCATCCGCTCGTCCTGGTGGTTGAGCAGCGTCGCCGTGACACCCCCGGCGACGAGCAGGACGGCGGCGGTCGCCGCGCCGCTGAGTGCGATCAGCCGTCGGCGTCGGCCGTTCGGGCGGGCCGTCGGCGGGCGGATCGACGGCGCCGCGTCGTCCGGCGGACCCGCCGGGCCGACCGGGGTGGACGCTGCCGACCGGCCCGCGCTGCGGACCGCCGCCACCGCCGAGGTGGGAGCCGGCCCGGCTGGCCGGTCGCGGTCGGCGGCCGCGGCGCGCAGCAGCTGCTCGGCCTCGATGGCGGTCAACCGCCGCCAGGGGTCGCGCTGCAACAGGCCGGTGATCACCGGACGCAACGGGCCGGCCCGGCGCATCGGATCCGGCGGTTCGGTGGCCAGCGCGCTCAGCGTCGCCATCGCGCTGGACCGGGCGTACGGGGACTGCCCCTCGACCGTGGCGTAGAGCGTCGCGCCCAACGACCACAGGTCGGTACGCGGATCCGACACGCCTTCGCGGGCCCGCTCCGGCGCGACGAACTGCGGCGAGCCGAGCACCAGGCCCGGGCCGGTCATCGCCCCGTCCCCGCCGTCGAAGGTCGCCAGCCCGAAGTCGGTGAGCACCACCCGCCCGTCGTCGGCGACCAGCACATTGTGCGGCTTCACGTCGCGGTGCAACACGCCGGCGCTGTGCGCCGCCCGCAACGCCGCGAGCACGGCCAGCCCGATCCGGGCGGTACGTTGTGGACTCAGCGGGCCCTCGGTGTTGATGATCTGCTGCACCGACCGGGATGCCACGTACTCCATCACGATCCACGGATTTTCCCGGTCGTGCACCACGTCGTAGAGACGCACGACGTTGGGATGGTTGAGCCGGGCCGCCGTGCGGGCCTCGCGCATCGTCCGCAGTCGTAGTTCGGCGCGCTCGGCCTCGGCCAGCCAGGATGGCGGCACAACCTCCTTCACCGCCACGTCCCGGTGCAGCATCTCGTCGCGGGCCAGCCATACCCGGCCCATCCCGCCGGTGCCGACCAGGTCGAGCAGCCGGTACCGACCCGCGATCAGCAACTGCTGCACGGTCGCTCCCCCTCGGTCACCCCGAGTTCCACGATAGCCACCAACGCGGCTTTTCTCATCCGCTGAGCGGCCTCGATCCACGCCGGACGGAGGGCCGAGCAGGGCCATACGGCGCAGGTCAGCGGGGTGGTCGGAAACTCTCTCGCACCCTCGTCCAGTCCGCGTCGGCGGCCGTCCAGTCCCGGTCGTCGGTGATCCAGCCCAGGGTCCAGCGCTCGTCCGGGAGGACCTCCTGCCGGGCGTGCAGCACCGGGCCGTACGGGGCCGTCCACCGGCACTCCCACTCCGCGCCGCCGCCGCCCGCGGCGAGCCGGATCTCGTCGTAGTTCGGCAGCGCCCCGACCCGGGCCGCGTCGTCGCGGGCCGACCGCAGTCGGGTCAGCGGGTCGGCCGCCGCACCCGGCGCGACGCTCAACGCCCGACCGGTGGCCGGGTCCTGGAAACAGACCACCGCGCCTTCGCGTGAGTAGTGCCAGGTCGCCGGCACGGAGACCCGGAAGCCGGTGCTGTCGGCGTGCCAGACCCAACCCGTGGGTGGCCGCAACCGCTCGCCCGGCAGGGGTGACCCGGCCGCGACCGGCGGCCCCGCGACGTCCGGATGGACGCAGGGGAACGGCGGCGGGGGCACGTCGCGGCCATTCGGCGGCGGGCCGGGCCGGCCGGGGCCACCACCGCCGTACAGGCCGCCCCGGTCATCGCCGGAGCCCCCGTTCGTGCCGCTGGCGTCGTTCGGACGATCCGCCCCTGGCGCGGTGGACCGCCCGGCGGTGTCGGTCGGGGCGTCACCGGCGACGGCCAGCGCGGTGCCCACGCCAGCCGCGGCGGCCACGAGCAGCGCGGTGACGACCAGCGCGGCCCGCCGCGCCGTCGGCCGCTCGCTCAGTCGTCCGCCCAGTCGCTCGGACGTCGCAGGGGCGGGGGTTGTCGCATCCGCCGAGGCCCGGACGTCCGGTTCGCCGCTCGGGCGGGCGTCGGTCGCAGCGTTTCCCGGTGGAACGGCCTCGCTGCCGCTGGTGGTGGCGGTCGGGTCGGACTCGGGCAGCGCGATGGTGACGTCCTGGTCGGCCGGTTCCCCGGAGGCGGACGCCGCCGAGGCCGAGGAGCCGGTGGGGGCGGAGGCGCCGGTCGCGGGCGAGGAGTGGGTCGGGGCGTCGGCTGCGGCTTCCCGCGAGTGCGCCGGCGGGCTGGGATGGCCGGTCGCCGCGGTGAGCAGCCGGCGGGCCCCGTCGTGGTCGAGGCGGTCGCGCGGGTCGCGGCGCAGCAGCCCGGCGAGCACCGGGGCGAGCGGTCCAGCGTGCGGGGCCGGGTCGGGTGGGCCCGCGGCCAGGGCGCTGAGCGTGGCCATCGCGTTGCTGCGGGCGTACGGGGAGCGGCCCTCCACGGCGGCGTGCAGGGTGGCCCCGAGCGACCACAGGTCGGCGGCCACCGTGGACACCCCCTCGGCGGCCCGCTCCGGGGAGACGTACTGCGGGGAGCCGAGCACCAACCCGGGGCGGGTCATCGCGCCGTCCCCGCCGTCGAAGGTGGCCAGCCCGAAGTCGGCGAGCATCACCCGGCCGTCGTGGGCGACGAGCACGTTCTGCGGTTTGACGTCGCGGTGCAGCACTCCGGCCGTGTGCGCGGCCTCCAGCGCACCGAGCAGGGCCAGGCCGATCCGGGCGGCGCGGGCCGGCTCCAGCGGCCCCTCGGCGTCGATGACGTCCTGCAGGGTGCGCGACGGGACGTACTCCATCACGATCCACGGGCTGCCCTCGACCGGGACGACGTCGTAGAGCCGGACCACGGCGGGGTGGTTGAGCCGGGCCGCGGCGCGCGCCTCCCGCAGCGTGCGCGAGCGCAGCTCGGCCCGTTCGTGGTCGGCCAGCCAACTGGGCGGTACGACCTCCTTGACCGCGACCTCGCGGTGCAGCATCTCGTCGCGGGCTCGCCACACCCGACCCATGCCCCCGCGACCCACCAGGTCGAGCAGCCGGTACCGACCGGCGATCAGCACCTGCGCACGCTCCTCCTCAGCCGCTGTCCGGGGTACACCCTAACCAGTGGATCGGAAGTCACCTATCGGTCGTCCGACTTGGCTCAGCAGGCGGCGTGGTCGGCGGCGGCGAGCAGATTGCCCTCCGGGATGGCGATCCGGTCACGCCCGCCGGCCAGTCGGGCGGCGGCCCGCCGGGCCTGGAGCGGGCCGTGTTCGCGACGGGCGGTGGCATAGGTGGCGGCGGTGCGGGCCGCGATGCTGGCCCAGCCGTACCGCTCGCCGACCATGCTGCGGGCCCGTCGGGCCACCCGCCGGGCGAAGACCTCGTCATCGAGCAGTTGGTCGACCGCGCCCGCGAGGGCCGCCGGGTCGCTGTGCGGGAACGTCACACCGGTCACGCCGGACTCGACGATCTCGGCGAGGCCGCCGGTGCGGGCCACCGCCAGCGGCGCTCCGGCCGCGGCCGCTTCCAGGGCCACCATGCCGAACGGCTCGTAGAGGCTGGGGACCACCGTCGCGTCGGTCGCGCCGAGCACCGCCGGCAGTTGGGTGGCGTCGAGGAAGCCCGTGAAGCGGACGGTCGAGCCGAGCGCCAGGCGGCGGGCCTCGGCCTCCAACTCGGGGCGGTACGGGCCGTCGCCGGCGATCACCACGCGCAGGCCGGGGTGCCGCTCGCGCAGCCGGGGCACCGCGTGCACGAGGTGCTGCACGCCCTTCTCGTACACCAGGCGTCCGGCGTACCCGACGAGGGGGCCGTCCGCGGCGAACCGTGCGCGGGCCGTGGCGACCGCGCGCGGGCGGGCCCGCCAGGCCCGGTCGTCGACCCCGTTGGGCACCACGTCGACCAGCCCGGTCGGCACGTCGAACAGCGCGCTGACCTGGTCGCGCATGTAACCCGAACAGGTGATCACCCGGGTGGAGGACCCGCTGAGCCAGTGCTCGACACCGTGGATGGTGCGGTTCATCTCCTCGGGCAGCCAGCCCTGGTGCCGGCCCGCCTCGGTCGCGTGGATGGTGGTGACCAGCGGCAGGTCGAGGTGTTCGGCGAGGGTGGTCGCGGTGTGGGCGACGAGCCAGTCGTGGGCGTGGATGACGTCGTAGCTGCCGGCCTGGGTGGCGCGTAGGGCGGTGCGGGTGAGGGTGTGGTTGAAGGCCATGGTCCAGGCGAGCAGGGAGCTGGTGGCGAGGGGGAAGGTGACGGGGTCTTCGGGTGCGCGCAGGAGGCGCACGCCGTCGGCGTATTCCTCCAGGGGTGCGCCGTCGGCGTGGCGGGTGACGACGGTGACGTCGTGGCCGGCGGCGGCGAGGGCGACGGAGAGGGCGTGCACGTGTCGGCCGAGGCCGCCGACGAGCACCGGCGGGTACTCCCACGACAGCATCAGCACCCGCAGCTGACGGGCGGGGTGGATGTCGATCACGTGGGCGTCGGGTGACATGCGGCCCCCTTTGAGTTGTCCCCGGGCGCGCGCCGACCGACACCGGAGTCGGTGTCGCCGTCGCGTCTGGATCGGGGCCAATCCTGCCGGGGCCGAGATAACCAGCGGAGACACCGCCGTTGCGGTCGTGTAAAGCGCTACTGGCCCTTGCGGCGCACCCGCAGCAGCTCGGCCACCGACCACGCCTGGAACGGGCAGCCGGTCGCGGAGTGCGGCGCGACGCCGTCGGCCGTCTCGCTTACCGAGCCTAGCCCATATTCGGTCAGATGGGACTCAATACCGATCAATACGTCATCGACTGACATCTTGCCTCGGCGGCAGGCGTCCACGTACGGCCCGAGCAGCCACGGCCACACCGTGCCCTGGTGGTAGCCGCCGTCGCGCTCGGCCGGGCCACCCCGGTGCCGACCTACGAACTCGGGCGAGTCCGGGGCGAGGCTGCGGGGCCCGAGCGGGGTGAGCAGCCCGGCCGCGATCCGGCGCAGCGTCGGCTCGTCCGGCTCCAGCGGCGCGAACGGCAACGACCAGGCCAGCAACTGGTTGGGGCGCAGGGCGTCGTCGTCGTGCAGGGCCGCCCCACCGAGTGGGTACGCCGGCGCGGGCGCGTCCAGCACGTCGTGCAGCCAGCCGGTCGGGGACGGGAAACGGTCCCGGAACGACGCGGTCGCCTGGGCGTGCCGCCGCCACAGCTCGCCGGCGTCCTGCCCGGCCAGCTCGGTCAGCTCGGCGAGACCGGCCAGCCCGTTGATCCACAACGCGTTGACCTCGACCGGCTTGCCCGTGCGCGGGGTGACCGGCACCCCGTACACGCGGGCGTCCATCCAGGTCAGGGCGGTGCCCGGGGCGCCCTGGGCGAGCAGCCCGTCGGCCGGGTCGACGGCGATCCCGTAGCGGGTGCCGGCCACGTGCGCGTCGACGACCGTGCGCAGCGCCGGCAGCAGCTCGTCACCGAGATCGGTGTCGCCGGTGACCGTCACGTGCCGGCTCACCGCGTGCAGGAACCACAACGTGCCGTCGACGGTGTTGTACTCCACCCGCCCGGTGTCGGCCGTGTTGGCGAGCATCCCCTCGGACAGCGTCGCCGCGTACGCCCGCAGCAGCTCGCGCCCCTCGGCGGCCCGGCCCGTGCAGAGGAACAACCCCTCGTACGAGATCATCGTGTCCCGCGACCAGGCGCCGAACCACGGGTACCCGGCCACCACGTCGATCGCCGCGCCGCCGGGACGGACCACGAACGCGTCGGCGGCCAGCGCGAGCGTCGCGTCCACCTCGTCGGCCGGCTTCGCCGCGGCCACCACCTGCCGGTTGCGTCGCCGGGCCGTCGCCACGATCTCGGCGGCCGGCGGCGGCTCCTCGTCCAGCCGGCCCGCCCAGGCCCGCACCGACACCGTGTCGCCGGGTCGTTCCAGCTCGCCGGCGAAGCGTCCCGCGTACCAGATGTCCTCGTCCGGGTGCAGGCCCCGGGTGGCCTCCTCGCGGTGGTGCACGCCCAGCCACCACTGCCCCTCCGGCGTCCAGCCGGGCCCGGCGAGCCGGTACGCGCCCTCGACCACCGCGCCGTCCGCGACCGCCTCGACCTGCGGCGTCGGGCCGTCGGCCCGACGCTCGCCGTGCGCGTCGCGCCAGGTGCACGCGGCCGACAGCTCCAGCCGGACCGGACCGCCGGCGACCAGCCGGTGGACGACCGCCACGCAGGAGCGGCCGGGCAGCATGGCCAGCTCCCGCTCGATCACGACCGCGCCGATCCGCCACCGCCACCGGGGCAGCCCGTCGACCAGGTCGAAGCGCTCCAGCAGCTCGAAGCCGCGCGGGTCGACGACGCCGGAGGACCACTCGTGGGCGCCGAGCCGGACCCGGGCGCCGGACGGCAGGGTGACCGCCGGGTCGAGGCTGACGAGTCCCACCTGGCGGGACGCGGGAGTTTCGCCCGGCACCACCAGCAGACCGTGGTAGCGGCGGGTCCGCAGCCCACCGACGGTGCCCATCGCGTACCCGCCGATGCCGTCGGGCACCAGCCACTCCCGGCTGGACGCGCTGGTCAGATCGCCGCAGACCTGCGGGCCGAAGTGAATGTCGATCAACTTTCCTCCACCGCCGCCGAGGTGTAACACGCCACGACGAGAATGGCCGCTGTGGTGAAGTACCTCGGCGGCGTCAAAGATGTGCACGTGATCACTGACCGATCGTCCTCCGACGCCTCGCCACCCGACGCTGAGCGGCTCCGGCTCGCCCAGGCCGACTCGGGGGAGCAGGACTGGCGTGCATGGGGTCCCTATCTGTCCGAACGGGCGTGGGGGACGGTACGGGAGGACTACAGCGAGCACGGTACGGCGTGGGACTACTTCCCGCACGACCATGCGCGGTCCAGAGCCTACCGCTGGAATGAAGACGGGATGGCCGGCGTCTGCGACGACCGACAGACCTTCGCCTTCGCCCTGGCGCTGTGGAACGGCAAGGACCCGATCCTCAAGGAGCGGATGTTCGGCCTCGGCGGCGACGGCGGCAACCACGGGGAGGACGCCAAGGAGTACTGGTGGTACGAGGACTCCACGCCCACCCACTCCTGGATGCGCTGGCGCTACCACTACCCGCAGGCCGCCTTCCCGTACGACGAGCTCGTCGCGGTGAACGCGCTGCGCGGCCGGGACGACACCGAGTACGAGCTGGTGGACACCGGGATCTTCGACGACGACCGGTACTGGGCGGTGACCGTCGACTACGCCAAGGCGTCACCGACCGACCTGTGCATGGTGGTGACCGTGGCCAACCGGGGCGATGAGGCGGCGACCCTGCACGTGCTGCCCACCCTGTGGTTCCGCAACACCTGGGCCTGGGGGCTGCCCGGCGGCGACCGGATCCCCCGGCTGACCGGGGAGGGCACCCGGCTGGTCGGTGAGCACCGGGTGCTCGGCCAACTGCTGCTTGAGGGCGACGGCGGCCCGGTGCCGCTGCTCTGCGACAACGACACCAACGCCGAGCGGCTGTGGGGGCTGCCCGGCCGCTCGCCGTACCCGAAGGACGGCATCAACGACCACGTGGTCAACGGCGCTCCCACGGTCAACCCGGCCCGCGAGGGCACCAAGGGCGCGTTGCACTACGTGCTCGACGTGCCGGCCGGCGGTCAGCGCCAGATCCGACTGCGGCTGACCCGTACCGCGTCGCCGCCGGCCGCCGCCCCGCCGCCCCCGGCCGACCTCCGGGACGGCTTCGAGGCCGTGGTGTGGGCACGGCGGGCCGAGGCGAACCGCTTCTTCGCCGGCGTGATCCCGGAGGCCGCGACCGCGGACGAGGCGCTGGTGGCGCGGCAGGCCATCGCCGGGCTGATGTGGGGCAAGCAGTTCTACCACTTCGACGTCAAGCGCTGGCTGGACGGCGACCCGGGCTCGTCGCCCCCGCCGGCCGGGCGCCGGCACGGGCGCAACAGCGCCTGGTGGCACATGACCAGCTTCGACGTCATCTCCATGCCCGACCCCTGGGAATATCCCTGGTACGCGGCGTGGGACCTGGCCTTCCACTGCGTGAGCATCGCCCGGGTCGACCCGGGCTTCGCCAAGGAGCAGATCCTGCTCCTGCTGCGCGAGTGGTACCTGCACCCCAACGGGCAGATCCCGGCGTACGAGTGGGCGTTCGGGGACGTGAACCCCCCGGTGCACGCCTGGGCGGCGCTCAAGGTGTTCGAGATCGACGGCGGCAAGGACTTCGAGTTCCTGGGCCGGGTGATGCACAAGCTGCTGCTCAACTTCACCTGGTGGGTCAACCGCAAGGACACCGGCGGCAACAACGTCTTCGAGGGCGGCTTCCTCGGGCTGGACAACGTCGGGCCGTTCGACCGCTCGGCGGCGCTGCCGGTGGCCGGCGTGCTGGAGCAGTCCGACGGCACCGGCTGGATGGCCATGTACGCCCTCAACCTGCTCGACATGGCCATCGTGCTGGCCGAGCACGACCGGACCTGGGTGGACACCGCCACGAAGTTCTTCGAGCACTTCCTCTACATCGCCGCCGCCGCGTACGAGCAGGGGCTGTGGGACGACGAGGACGCCTTCTTCTACGACGTGCTGCGCCTCGCCGACGGCACGAAGGTGCCGCTGAAGGTCCGCTCGGTGGTCGGGCTGCTGCCGCTGGCCGCCACCACCCGCCTCACCGCCAAGACCCTGCACCGGCTGCCGGAGCTGGGCGCGCGGCTGCGCTGGTTCCTCACCAACCGCCCCGAGTACGCCCAGGTGATCGGCACCCGCCGGCTCGGCCCGGACGGCCGTCAGCAGCGGCTGCTGTCCATGGTCGGCCAGGATCAGGTGGTCCGGCTGCTCGCCCGGATGCTCGACCCCGACGAGTTCCTCTCCGACTTCGGCCTGCGGACGCTGTCCCGCGCGCACCTGGACAAGCCGTTCTCGGTCACCCTCGGCGGGCAGGAGTTCTCCGTCGGCTACGAGCCGGCCGAGTCGACGAGCGGCCTGTTCGGCGGCAACTCGAACTGGCGCGGGCCGATCTGGATGCCGACGAACTTCCTGCTGATCAGCGCACTGCGCGACTACGCGGCGTTCTTCGGCGACGACCTCCAGGTGGAGTATCCGACCCGCTCCGGGGTGAAACGCTCGCTGGACGAGATCGCCGACGACCTGTCCGCCCGGCTGATCTCGCTCTTCACCCAGGACGACTGGGGCCGACGGCCGATCTACGGCGCCGCTCAGATGTTCCAGACCCACCCGGACTGGCGCGACCTGATCGCCTTCCCGGAGTACTTCCACGGCGACAACGGCGCCGGCCTGGGCGCCTGGCACCAGACCGGCTGGACGGCCCTGATCGCCGACCTGATCCTCACCCTGCGCCGCTGACCCGCGCCCCGCCCCGCCCGCCGCGCCCCGCCCTGCGTACCGCATGATCGTGCTCGATCCAGGATGTAGTGGTGTCGGTGGCGTGGTGAGGCGACTCGATCCTGGATCGAGCACGATCATGGGGCGGCGCTCACTCGTGCGGCGCGGCCTCGGCTGCCGATCTGCCGAGGAGGCAACAGTCACCAATCCGTCATGAGGCGGATACGAACAGTGCTGGTCGTTACGCTCGGCCCGTGTCCGTACCTGCCGAGGAGGCAACCGAAGAGGACCGGCGACATCTCATCGTCACGGCCGCCCGCGAGCTGGCCGAGGCTGAGGGTTGGACGGGGCTGAACGGCCGACGGCTCGCCGAGCGGGCCAACGTGGACGTCGGCGACCTCTACCGGCATTTCGCCGACCAGGAGGCGGTGCTGGCCGCCGTCGCGGTGCACGGCTTCGCCGAGCTGGCCGCCGAGCTGACCGCCGCCCACGCCGACAACCCCTTCCCGGAGCGGGCCTGGGCGGTGATGGCGACCGCGTACCTCGACTTCGCGTACGCCAATCCAGCTGTCTACGACGCGATGCTCGCGCTGACCCCGGACCTCGCCCTCGGCGCGGCCGGGGTGCCGGCGGCGCCGCGGGCGGTCTTCGCCGCGCTGCGGGCGGCCCTGCTCCCGCTGGCTCAGGGGCGTGATCCGGACACCCTCGCCGAGGTGGGCTGGAGCCTGCTGCACGGCGTCGTGATGCTCACCCGCGGCGGCCGGCTGCGCCCCGAGGCGCAGGAGGAGCGGGAGGCGATGATCACGGAGAGGCTGCTGTGGTGGCCCTGCCCGGCGGACGGGAACTCGCTGGGTGCCCGGGGCGCAATGCCCTAGAGTTCGCGTCCCGCACGAGCATGATCGCGAGGAGGTGCCGGCATGACCACGGACCAGGCGGCCCGTCGACGGGCACAGGTATTGATCTTCGACGCGGACGACACGTTGTGGGAGAACAACGTCGTCTTCGAGCGGGTGATCGACGACTTCCTGGCCTGGCTCGACCACCCCACCCTGGACCGGGCGGAGACCCGGGCGATCCTCGACGACATCGAGCGGGCCAACGCGGTGGCGCACGGGTACGGCAGCAAGGTCTTCCTCCGCAGCCTCGCCGAGTGCCTGGAGCGGCTGCGCGAACGGCCGGCCACCGACGCCGAGCGCCAGGAGATCGACCGGCTGGCACTGGCGCTGGTGGAGCACCGGGTGGAGTTGATGCCCGGTGTCGCCGAGGCGCTCGACGAGTTGGCCGGCCGGCACGAACTGCTGCTGCTGACCAAGGGCGAACGGGAGGAGCAGCAGCGCAAGCTGGATGCCTGCGGGCTGCTGCACCACTTCGGGGCGGCGCACATCGTCGCCGAGAAGAACGTCGACACCTACCGGTGGCTCATCCGCGAGCACGGGTTCGAGCCGGCCGACGCGTGGATGATCGGTAACTCCCCGAAGTCCGACATCCTCCCGGCGCGGGCGGCCGGGCTGAACGCGGTGTTCATTCCGAACGAGAACACCTGGGTGTTGGAGGACGACGAGCTGGACCCGACCGACACCGGCGTGCTGCGACTGGCCGCCTTCCGGGACCTGCTCCGGCACTTCTGACCGTCGAACCCGAACAGCGTCGAAGATCATGGTCGCGTTACGCGCACATGCCGCTTTTTCCCCTTGAGATCAGTCACGTCCCGGACGGTCCCGCAACGCTTGTCCGCCCCGTCGGGATCCGCCTAACCTGGGCCGGCGCTCACGGCCTTTCGGGGTGTGCCGGGGGCGCACCGGTGTCCGGCGGGTGGGCACCGTGGAGCTGAGTGCAGGGCGGCCGGACCTCCCCGCCGGGCCGCGTGGCGTCGTGCCGCGCCCACGCGCGCGGTGGGTGCCGGACCTGTCCGCTCCCCGTCGGACGGCCGGACGTCAGGACCGGGTAGTTGCGGACCCGGTCCTGACCCGGCCACTGCGATCGGTGCCGGCTCGCTAGGCGCGGTGCCGGCCGTCGCCGGTGGGGCGGGCGTCCGGCTCGTCGGACCCGCCACGGACGATCGAGATCGCCACCCGGCAGAACTCGTCCATGTCCGGGTTGAACCCGGCCGCGATGTCGGGATGCAACCCGGAGCGGGTCTCGTCCAACAGCCGCTGGCACACCTGCTCGACCGGCTCGCCGGCGTAGCCGGCGCGAATCCGGTCGGTGGCTGCCTGGAGAGCCGAGGTCAGCTGGTCCTCCAGCGGCCCGCGCAGCTTCTGCTGCACGGGATCGAGCCCGCGCGGGTCGAGCGTGACATGTGGCTCCGACATCGTGCTCCCTTCGTCGGCGTCCGCGATACCCCACCGCGGCCGTCGGTCAAACGCCGGAAGGTACGGCGGCTACCCGCACCTGGTACGAGAAGTCCTCCGCCGGCTCCTCGTGGTACGACAAGCGGCGGATCTGCCGGTCGTCGTCGTAGAGGGCGACATCCACCAGGACGCCGAGGTGCGCCAGGCCGATGGTGGAGACCCGCTTCTTGTCCTGCAGCACCGCGCAGACGCCGCCGAGCAGGGTGCTGGCGTCGGATGTCCGGTGCCCGGGCGGGCAGCGCAGAACCAGGTCCACCTCGATCGGCCCGGGCAACGGCGTCCAGCCGGTGCGCTGGGCCGCGCCCAAGGCGGCCTGGAGCAGGGTGCGGACCCTCGTCGCCTGCCGGTGTCCGGCGGCGAAGATGGACAACGCTTCGGTCTTGACCGGTGGCAGGCCGCTCACCTCGAAGGTCAGGGCGAGAGCGCGGGTGTCCTGCACGACGGCACCTCCCTCATTGGGACGATCCTGCCGAACCGGTGCAGCGGCGGTGGGACGTTCCCGCGATAACCAACCGATCGGGCAGGCTGGGCCGGCCGGAGGCGTGTCGACGTCGGCGGCGAACGCGCTGGCTGCGGCGCTACGGAAACGCTAGTCGACGCCGCCCGCGCTGGGTAGTCGGTCGTTCACCCGGTGGTGCGTGGCGGAAAGGCGCAGAACTCGTTGCCCTCCGGGTCGGCCAGCACCCACCAGCCGACCTCGCCGTCGGGTTCGCGGACCAGCCGGGCGCCGGCCGCGAGCAGCGGCGCCGGCTCCGCCCCCGCCAGCCGCAGATCCAGGTGTACGCGTGTCTTGCCGACCCGAGGCTCGGGCACCTGGTTCACCCAGATCGACTCGGCGTCCGAACGCGCGGAGCGGGGGTCGACGCGGGTGTCGCTGCCCCCGGCGGCCCTGACGCAGCAGTGTCCGGGATGTTGTGCGGATCTTGCGGCGCGTTGGCCCGGGAGAGTGCGCGGTCAGCGCTGTTTGGCGTAACCGATGAATGCCTTCCAGGCATTCGGGGTGACGTGCAGGGTCCCGCCGTCGCGGTCCTTGGTGTCGCGCACCAGCACGACGTGCGGCAGGTTGTCGGCGACCTCGACGCAGGCACCGCCGTTGCCGCCGGACCGGGTCGACTTGCGCCAGCGTGGAGTCAGGGCATCCATGACTTCGTCACTTCCTTGATCAGCTCGATTGACTGCCGGCGGGGGAGGGCCTCGTTGCGAACGATCTCCCACGTCTTGGCCAGCTTAGCGACGTCGGTCGACGTGTCGACGATCTGCGCGGTGAGCTGGTTGTCGGCGTAGGTCACCCGTTCGCCGTCCGGCATCTCGGCGATGATGAACTGGCCACCCATCCCCAGGTACATCCCCGCGTCCACCGGGACGACGTGCACCTGGATGTGCTCCTGGGCCGCCAACTCCACCAGGTGCTCGCACTGTTCGAGCATGAGGCCCGGCTGGTCGAGCACCGGCCGGCGCAACACCGCTTCGTCCAGCACGGTGATGAGCTGCGGCGGGCGCGGGCGTCGCAGGATCGCCTGCCGCTCCAGCCGTGACGCGACGATGCGGTCGACGTCCTCGGCGTCGAACCGGCCGCCGGCCAACGTGGCGCGGGCGTACCGCTCGGTCTGGAGCAGGCCCGGCACGTACGCCAACTCGAACCAGCGCAGCGTGGTCGCCTCCCGCTCGAACTCGATCCACTCACGCAGCCAGGCCGGTTCGGCGTCGAGCCGGCCCAACCGCTCCAGCATCCGCTGGAAGCGCTCGCCGGTCCGGTGGTGGTTGTCGACCGCTCGCATGTACTCCTTCGTGGGCGGTCGCCCGCCCGTCTCGACGGAGCTGACGTGCGAGCCCGAGTAGCCGATGCCTCGGCCGAAGTCGTCCTGGCTGAGCCCTGTCTCCGCCCGGAGGGTCGCTCCCGTTCCCCCCTTGCGGGAGCGGCCCCTCCCATGCGCGAGGAGGCCGATGTGCTGAGCCCGACAGACCACCACGACGAGACACGGTGGTGGTGATGGTGGTTCGTCCGCCCACCCCGCATGTCGCCATGCGTCCGCTGTGGCGGTGCCGCAATTGCGGCCGGGAGTGGCCCTGCCAGCCGGCCAAGCTCACCCTGTTGACGGAGTACCGGACCGACCGGACGGGTCTGCTGATCTACCTCGGCACCCTGATGAACGAGGCGACCCACCAGCTCACCCAACTCCACCCGGACCACCCGCCGACACGGATGACCGAACGCTTCCTCTCCTGGGCGCGAGCCCGGGGCTGACGCTTGTCGGTCGGGGCGGGGTGCTCGTCTTGCCCGTTGCGGGCAGGTTTCGCGGCGCGGGGAGTGGGGCAGTGTAGCCGCACGGAGCATCCGGGCCTGGTCATTTCCGCAGCTCATCGGCCCGGAAAGGTCTCGCCGTGCGCCGGGGCACGGATGCCCCTCCCCGGTTTCTCGCCGAAGAGAGGGGGAGGGCGATGACGGACCCCGAAACGGCTCGACACCGGCGTCGGCCGGCTGCCCGGCTTGGCGCCGCGGCCGCCGCGCTGGCGCTGGTCGCGCCGTTGGCCGCGTGCGGCGCCGACGACGGTGGCGGCGGTACGCCGACGATCAACCTGTACTACCCGCCGGAGCAGAACCTGCAGAAGGTGGTCGACGACTGCAACGCGCAGGCCCAGGGACGATACAAGATCGTTTACCGGGTGCTGCCCCGTCAGGCCGACGACCAGCGGGTGCAGATGGTGCGCCGGCTGGCCGCCGAGGACAGCGGGATGGACGTGCTCGGCCTGGACGTCACCTGGACCCAGGAGTTCGCCAGCGCCGACTGGATCCGCGAGTGGACCGGCCAGGAGAAGTCCGACGTCGAGCAGGGCACCCTCGCCGGGCCGCTGGACACCGCCCGCTACGAGGACAAGCTCTACGCCGCGCCGAAGAACACCAACGTCCAACTGCTCTGGTACCGCAAGGACCTGGTGCCGCAGCCGCCGACCACCTGGGACCAGATGATCACGGCCGCCCAGCAGCTCAAGGACCAGGGCAAGCCGTACCAGGTGCTCACCATGGGCGCCCAGTACGAGGGCCTGGTCGTCCTCTACAACACCCTGGCCGAGAGCGCCGGCGGAAAGGTCCTCTCCGACGACGGCAAGAAGGCCGTGATGGACGACGGCACGGTCCGGGCGCTGGAGCAGTTGCAGCGGTTCGCCACGTCGGGCGTGACCTCGCCGTCGTTCAGCAACGCCACCGAGGACCCGGTCCGGCTGGAGTTCCAGTCCGGCTCGGGCGCGTTCCAGGTGAACTGGCCGTTCGTCTATCCGGCGTTGCAGGAGGCCAACCCGGAGCTGGCCAAGCAGGTCGGCTGGGCGCGGGTGCCCGGCATCGACGAGAACACCCCCAGCAAGGTCACCATCGGCGGCGTGAACCTGGCGGTCAGCTCCTACTCCCGGCACCCGGAGCAGTCGTTCGAGGCGGCCCGGTGTCTGCGCAGCCCCGAGCACCAGAAGTTCTCCGCCATCAACGACGGCGTGCCACCGACCATCGAGGCGGTCTTCGACGAGCCGGAGATGACCGAGGCGTACCCCATGAAGGACACCATCCTCGAAGAGCTGAAGGAACCGGCGACCCGTCCGCTGACCCCGGCCTACCAGAGCATCTCGACCGTCATGTCGGCGATCCTGTCGCCGCCGTCGGCGATCCGTCCGCAACAGACGGCCGATGAGCTGCGCGGCGCCATCGCCGACGCCCTCCAGTCCAAGGGGGTCCTGCCGTGAGTGTCAACGCCACGCCGGCCGGCGCGCAGGTGAGCGCCGAGGCGGAACGGGCCACCACCGTCCCCACCCAGCGGGGCGGCCGTCGCCGGCCGCCGCTGAGTGAGAACAAGAAGGCCGAACGGCGACTCGGTTGGCTGCTCTGCGCGCCCGCCGCGCTGGTGATGGTCGCGGTGACCGCGTACCCGATCATCTACTCGGTCTGGCTGTCGTTGCAGCGCTACGACCTGCGCTTTCCCGACCAGCGTGAGTTCATCGGGCTGGAGAACTACGTCACCGTGCTCACCAACGAGTTCTGGTGGACGGCGTTCGGGGTGACCACGCTGATCACGGTGGTCACCGTGGCCGTCGAGCTGGTGCTCGGCATGGGGCTGGCGCTGATCATGCACCGTACGCTTGTCGGGCGCGGCCTGGTGCGGACCTCGGCGCTCATCCCGTACGGGATCGTCACGGTGGTCGCCGCGTTCTCCTGGCGGTACGCCTGGACGCCCGGCACCGGCTACCTGGCGGACGTGTTCAGCGACGGTGCGCCGCTCACCGAGCGGGCCAGCTCGCTGGCGATCATCATGCTGGCGGAGATCTGGAAGACCACGCCGTTCATGGCGCTGCTGCTGATGGCGGGGCTGGCGCTGGTCCCGGAGGACCTGCTCAAGGCCGCCTCCACCGACGGGGCGACCGCCTGGCAGAAGTTCACCAAGGTGATGCTGCCGGTGATGAAGCCGGCGATCCTGGTCGCGCTGCTGTTCCGCACCCTGGACGCGTTCCGGGTCTTCGACAACATCTTCGTGTTGACGGCCGGCGGCAACGAGACCTCGTCGGTGTCGATGCTCGCCTACAACAACCTGATCCGGGGTCTCAACCTCGGCATCGGCTCGACGATGTCGGTGCTCATCTTCATCACCGTGGCGATCATCGCCTTCGTCTTCGTGAAGCTGTTCGGCACCGCTGCCCCCGGCAGCGACGACGGGGAGAGGCGCTGACATGGCTGTCGAAACCACCACCCGGGCGAAGGTGCGCTGGGGTCTGCTCGACGTCCTCGTGGTCGTCTTCGCGATGGTCCCGGTGCTGTGGATCGCCTCGCTGTCGTTCAAGACGCCGGCCACCCTCACCGACGGGAACTTCATCCCCCGGGAGTGGACGCTGGACAACTACCGGACGATCTTCGACACCGACCAGTTCGTCCGCGCGCTGATCAACTCCATCGGCATCGCCCTGATCGCCACGCTCATCGCTGTGGTGCTCGGCGCGATGGCCGCGTACGCGATCAGCCGGCTGGACTTCCCCGGCAAGGGGTTGCTGGTCGGGGTCTCCCTGCTGATCGCGATGTTCCCGCAGGTGTCCCTCGTGTCGCCCCTGTTCGAGATCGAGCGTCAGCTCAAGATCTTCGACACCTGGCCGGGACTGATCCTGCCGTACATCACCTTCGCGCTGCCGCTGGCGATCTACACGCTGTCGGCGTTCTTCAAGCAGATCCCGTGGGACCTGGAGAAGGCGGCGAAGATGGACGGCGCCACCCAGGCACAGGCGTTCCGGCGGGTGATCGCGCCACTGGCCGCGCCCGGCCTGTTCACCACGGCGATCCTGGTCTTCATCTTCTGCTGGAACGACTTCCTGTTCGCCATCTCGCTGACCTCCACCGAGCGGTCCCGCACGGTGCCGGCCGCGCTGTCGTTCTTCACCGGCGCGTCGCAGTTCGAGGACCCCACCGGGGCGATCTGCGCCGCCGCCGTGGTGATCACCGTACCGATCATCCTGTTCGTCCTCTTCTTCCAGCGCCGCATCGTGTCCGGCCTGACCTCCGGCGCAGTCAAGGGATAGGTGAGTAGTCATGGCTGACATCGTGCTCGACAAGGTGAGCAAGAGTTTCCCGGACGGGACCGTCGCCGTGCAGGACGTCGACCTGGAGATCGCCGATGGCGAGTTCGTGATCCTGGTCGGCCCCTCGGGCTGCGGCAAGTCCACCACCCTCAACATGATCGCCGGGCTGGAGGACATCAGCTCCGGCGAGCTGCGCATCGGCGGCCAGCGGGTCAACGACAAGGCCCCCCGGGACCGGGACATCGCGATGGTGTTCCAGTCCTACGCGCTGTATCCGAACATGACGGTGCGGGAGAACATGGCGTTCCCGCTGCGGCTGGCCAAGCTGGACCGGGAGACCATCAACGCCAAGGTCGACGAGGCGGCCAAGGTGCTGGAGCTGGTGCCGCTGCTGGACCGCAAGCCGGCCAACCTCTCCGGTGGTCAGCGTCAGCGGGTGGCGATGGGCCGGGCGATCGTCCGCCAGCCCAAGGCGTTCCTGATGGACGAGCCGCTGTCCAACCTGGACGCGAAGCTGCGCGTGCAGATGCGCACGGTGGTGTCCCGGTTGCAGAAGCAGCTCGGCACCACGACCGTCTACGTCACCCACGACCAGACCGAGGCGATGACCCTCGGCGACCGGGTGGTCATCATGCGGGGTGGCGCGATCCAGCAGGTCGGGCCTCCGCAGGAGCTGTACGACCACCCCCGCAACCTCTTCGTGGCCGGCTTCATCGGCTCCCCGTCGATGAACTTCCTGCACGCCGCCGTGCAGGACGGCAGCCTGCACACCGCGCTGGGCGAGGTGCCGCTCGGCGACCGGGTCCGCCGCGAGCTGGAGGCGGCCGACGCGCCCCGCGAGCTGATCCTCGGCGTACGCCCCGAGCACTTCGAGGACGCCGAGCTGGTCGACGAGGACACCCGTCGCCGGGGTCTGGAGTTCGAGGCGCCCGTGGAGATCGTCGAGTCGATGGGCTCGGACAAGTACGTCTACTTCACGGTGGAGGGGGAGCGGGCCAGCGCCGCCGAGTTGGAGGAGCTGGCCGCCGACGCGGGCGGGGGCGACTTCGCCGGCACCGGTGGCAACCTGGTCACCCGGTTGTCGGCCGAGTCTCCGGTCGCGGAGGGACAGTCCCGCCGCGTCTGGTTCAACCTGGAGAAGATCCACCTGTTCGACCCGACCAACGGCCGCAACCTCACTCTGCACGAGGGCAGGTCGGCCGGCGCGCTCGCCGACTGACGGCCCGACCCCGCCGCCAGTCCCGCCGATCTTGCAGTCTCCGTTGTCGACCTGGGTCGAATGTCCCCTGTGCCGCGACAGGAACTGCAGGATCGGCGGGGGCAGGGTGCGCTGCGGTCGGCGGGTGGGCGTGGCAAGGTGGTCGAAGGTCGCATCGTGAGGCGGGGGGCGGGATGGACCGACGACTGGCCGCGCTGGCCAAGGCGTACGGCGTGTCCACCTGGTACGAGGACTGGCGGCACCGTCGAGTCGAGGTCGCACCAGAGAGCGTCGTGGGCGTGCTCGGCCTGCTCGGCGTGGACGCCACCAGCCCAGCCGCCGTGGCCGACGCGCTCGCCGCCGCCCGCGCGGTCGATTCGACCGCGTTGCCGGCGACGGTGGTGCTGACCCAGGGCACAACCCGGGCGCTGCCCGGCCCGGGCGTGGTGACCCTGGAGGACGGCGGCCGCCGCGACGTCGACGGCGAGTTGCCGGAGGACCTGCCGCTGGGCTGGCACCGGTTGGGCTGCGCCGGCCGCGAGACGACGCTCGTGGTGGTGCCCCGTCGGCTGCCCGTGCCGCCGCGCACCTGGGGTTGGATGCTCCAGCTCTACGCGCTCACCTCGGAACGCTCCTGGGGCATGGGCGACCTCGGCGACCTGGCCGAGTTCACCGGCTGGGCCGGTGCCACGGGCGCGGGGCTGGTGCTGCTCAACCCGCTGCACGCGGTGGGACCCGCGCACCCGGTGGCCGCCTCACCGTACTCACCCGCCAGTCGGCGCTTCGTCAACCCGCTCTACCTGCGCGTCAGTGACACCGCCGCGTACGCCGCGGCAGACCCGGCGACCCGGGCGGTGGTGGACGCGCTGCGCCCTGACCGCGGCGACCTGATCGACTACGACGAGGTGTGGAGCGCCAAGCGGCACGCCCTGGAGCTGCTGCACCCGTACGCCCAGCCGGTCGACCTGGCCGCGGACCCGGCGCTGGCCAGCTTCGCCACCTGGTGCGCGCTGGCGGAGCGGCACGGCAACGACTGGCGTGCCTGGCCGGCGGAGCTGCACCACCCGGACGCCCCGGCGGTCGCCGAGCAGCGTCGGCAGCTCGCCGACCGGGTGGCCTTCCACGCCTGGCTGCAACACCTGTGCGACGAGCAGCTCGACGCCGTCACCGCGGCGGCCCGGGCGGCCGGGATGCCGGTCGGCGTGGTGCACGACCTGGCCGTCGGCATCGACCCGGGCGGCGCGGACGGCTGGCAGCTCGCCGATGTCCTGGCCCAGGGGGTGCGGGTCGGCGCCCCACCGGACGACTTCAACCAGCTCGGCCAGGACTGGGGCCTCGCCGCATGGCGGCCGGACCGGCTCGCCGAGACCGGGTACGCGGCGTACCGGGACATGCTGCGGCGGACCCTGCGGCACGCGGGCGGCCTACGGGTCGACCACGTCGCAGGGCTGTGGCGGCTGTGGTGGGTGCCGCCGGGCGCCAGCGCCGCCGAGGGCACCTACGTCCGATACGACGCCGAGGCGATGCTCGGCATCCTCGCGCTGGAGGCCCACCGGGCCGGCGCGGTGGTGGTCGGCGAGGATCTCGGCACGGTCCAACCCGCCGTGACCCGGGGTCTGCGGGGGCGCAACATGCTCGGCTCGACCGTGCTGTGGTTCGCCCGGGACGACGACGGCACCTTCGTCCCGCCGGCCCGCTGGCCGCGTAACGCGCTGGCCAGCATCTCCACCCACGACCTGCCCACCGCGCCGGGCTTCCTGACCGGGGAGCACGTCCGTGTCCGCGACGAGTTGAAGTTGCTCGGCACCGACGTGGCGGTCGAGCGCGCCCGGGCCGCCGCCGACCGCGAGCGGCTGCTGGCGATGCTGCGCGACGAGGCGCTGCTGCCCGAGCCGGCCGACCCGGGGTCGACGCCCGGCGGCGAGCCGGGCCCACCCGACGACGACGTGGTGGTGGCAATGCACGCGGCGCTCGCGGCCAGCCCCACCCGACTGCTCGGCGTCTCCCTCTACGACGTGCTGGGTGAGGTGCGCCAGCCCAACATGCCGGGCACGGTCGACGAGTATCCGAACTGGCGGCTGCCGCTGCCGGCGACCGTGGCGCAGATCCGCGCCGACCCGAGGGTGACGCGGGTCGTCGACCTCCTCACCGCCGCGCGTCCCCGATCGACCGCCCCGCGCCGGTCCGAGACGAGCAGCCCTCAGGCCGACCAGTCGTAGCGGGCGGGCAGCCCGAGGAAGTCGGCGTACCGCCCCAGGGCCTGCTCCACCCGGGCTCGCTCGCCGGCGTCCAGCGTCGTCAGCGGCCGGATCGCCACGGTGACGGCGGCCCGGCCGAGCGTGCGCTTCCAGACGCCCACCACCCGGCCGGCGCGGACCACGGTCGCCTGGAAGATGCCGTTGTTGCCGGGCACCACGGCCGCCTGGTGCGCGGGGTCGAGCATCAGCGTGCGGTCCCGGTAGCCGAGCAGGTACTCGTCGAAGCCGGGCAGCGCCAGCACGTCGGCCTGCGGCGCGCGCGCACCGGCCAACGCCGTGTCACACAGCGCCGCGTCCACGTGCATCGGCTCGCCGTCGACGAGCACCGTGCTCAGCAGTTCGCCGGCGGCTGCCAGGCCGCGCCGCGCGTCGGTCAGGGTGAGGCCGCTCCAACCGGCGAACTCGCGGGCGGTGACCGGCCCGTGCCCGCGGACGTAGCGGTGGGCGAGCAGGGCCAACGCCTCGTCCCGATCCAGGTGGCGTTGCTCCGGCGCCCACTCGTCGAGCAGGGCGAAGGTCTGATCTGTGCCGACGTTCGGCGCCACGCAGGTCACCCCGCGCACACTCGCGTACCAGAGCAGGTGGTAGCCGCGCTGGCCGTCCGTCGACAGGCCCGCCGCGCGAAGGGCCGCCAGGCACTCCGCCCGCGTGAGCCGGCGCCCGCCGACCAGCGCGGCGCCGAGCACGTCCAGCGCCCGGTCCGCGTCGGCCTCGGTGAGCCCGAGTTGCGTTCGACGGGTCGCGGCGCCGGCCAGCGAGCGGACGCCGGTCAGCTCCAGCATCCAGCGGGTGTCGGCGGGAGGAACGAGGTGCACGGTGCCCCGCATCGGCCAGGTGCGCAGAGCTTCGCGGCGCTCCAGCGCCGCCTGCACGTCGGACCTGGTCCACCCCGGCAACCGGGCGCCCAGCGACCACAGCCCGCTCGCCAGATCCTGCGCCTGCATCGCGCCGAACCACTCGACCACCTCGGCCACCGCGCCGGGCCGGATGCTCGGGTGCGGTCGCAGCAGGAGGCTCGTCATCCGCAGACCGAGCGCCTCGGACGCGGTGAGTTCCGTGGTCATCGGACTCCCTTTCCCGGAGGTGGCTGCGTCAGGGTAGGGCACCCGGCCGACAGTGCCTCGTGTGCATAACCACCTGAGCAGCGGGAAGGCGGCCCCCCGGAAGTACGCGAGCCGCGCGTACGGAGGGGGAGTCTCATGACTGCCGCAAGCGAGCCGGCCCGGGGTGCCGGCGTACCGGCCGGGTCTCGGAGCCACCGGGGGGAAGCCAACGCGAAGACCAGTGCGGCCGCCACCTTCGCTCTGGTGTTCGGCGTCGCCGGTCTGTTCAGCGTGTTGACCGCCATCCTCGCGTGGCTGGGGCTGGTGCTCGGCATCATCGGAATCATCCTCGGCATCGTCGGGCTCAAGATGGCGCAACGACCCGGGGTGACCGGCCGCGGGGTGTCGATCGGCGGTCTGGTGCTGAGCATCCTGGCGGTGCTGATCGGCCTCGGCCTCGCCGCGGGCATCACCACCTTCGTCAACAACGAGAACGCGGTGGACCGCCTCCAGACGCAGGTCAACAAGCTGCGCGACAAGCTCGACTGACGCGGGCCGCCCCGACGGGGAGCACGTTCGACGACGCGGGGCGGGTCGCGACCCGGGCCCCAGTAGGGTGGGCGACGTGCTCCGCCAGGTCAACGCCATCCGCTACGTCACGCCGCTGCGCGAGGGTGGCTCGCTGCCGGGCGTCGTGGAGGCCGACGACCTCGGCACGTACGTGGCGAAGTTCTCCGGCGCCGGGCAGGGGCCCAAGGCGCTCATCGCCGAGGTGATCTGCGGTGAGCTGGCCCGCCGGCTGGAGTTGCGGGTGCCGCCGCTGGTGGTCCTCGACATCGACCCGGTGATCGGGCGGGCCGAGCCCGACCAGGAGGTGCAGGAGCTGCTGCGCAACAGCGGCGGCGCCAACCTGGGGATGGACTTCCTCCCGGGAGCGCTCGGCTTCGACCCGGTCGCACACCCGGTCGATGCCGTGCTGGCGTCCCGGGTGCTCTGGTTCGACGCGTACGTGGAGAACGTCGACCGGAGCTGGCGCAACCCGAACCTGCTGGTCTGGCACCGGGAGCTGTGGCTCATCGACCACGGCGCCGCACTGTACTTCCACCACAACTGGCCGCGCGCCGACGCCGCAGTGCACCGGGCCTACCGCGCGGACGATCACGTGCTGGAGCCGTACGCGTCGCGGCTGGCCGAGGCCGACGCGGAGCTGGCACCCCGGGTCACCCCGGAGCTGCTGCGGGAGGTCCTGGCGCTGGTGCCGGCCCAGTGGCTGACCGCCGCCGACTTCGACTCGGCCGACGCGGCGCGGGAGGCGTACGTGGCGCACCTGTCGCGGCGGGTCGCCCGCCCGACGGACTGGCTACCGGCGGGGAGCGTGGCGTGAGGCATCCCTTCGAGTACGCCCTCATCCGGCTGGTGCCCCGCATCGAGCGCGGCGAGCAGATCAACGTCGGGGTGCTGCTCTACTGCCAGCAGCGCGA
The DNA here is from genome assembly GCF_040608295.1 of Micromonospora sp. NPDC005197. NCBI lineage: Bacteria > Bacillati > Actinomycetota > Actinomycetes > Micromonosporales > Micromonosporaceae > Micromonospora > Micromonospora sp. NPDC005197. The sequence goes on from NZ_JBEXHY010000086.1 coordinate 23,225, forward strand.
CTTCCTGGCCGCGCGGACGCACCTGGACGCCGATCGGGTCCGCGCGCTGGCATCCGACGTCGATCTGCCGGCCGTGGCCGCGGTGCTCGACTCCCTGGACCGGACCTGCTCCGGTGACGGGCCGGCGACCCGGATGCGGCTCGGTGAGCGGTTCCACTGGCTGGCCGCGCCCCGCAGCACGATGATCCAGGCGGGCCCGGTGCACACCGGTCTCACCGCTGACCCGGCCGGCGAGTTGGACCGGCTGATGGCGGCGCTGGTCCACTGAGCGCACCGGCCGGGAGGTTCGGGAAGTGCCCCTGATCGCGCTGCGCCAGCGTCGTTGCCAGCGGAGCGCGATCCCCCGTTCAGGCGCCCGGTGCCATCCGGCGGCAGGATCGCGCCGGCACCGATGGCATCAGGATGGCCGCCCGCGCGGGCGGCCGGGCCGCAACGACCGGGAACTTGCGGAAAACTTGAGCCCGGACGACCGGAAGGCCGCTGTCGGCGTCGTTTGTCACCGCACCTGGGGGGTAGTCGCGGGAGCTGACCCGAGACGAGAAGGGGACAATCTGATGGCTGCCCAGACCAAGGTAGCGGTGATCTATTACAGCGCCACCGGCATCACGTACCAGATGGCGCAGGCCACGTGCGAGGCCGCCGGGGAGGCCGGCGCCGACGTGCGCCTGCGCAAGGTGCGGGAGCTGGCGCCGGACGAGGCGATCCGCTCCAACTCCGGCTGGCAGGCGCACCACCTGGAGACCCAGGACGTGCCCGAGGCGATGATCGACGACCTGGCCTGGGCCGACGTGGCGATCTTCGGATCCCCCACCCGGTACGGCATGATCGCCGCCCAGCTGAAGCAGTTCATCGACACCACCGGTCCGCTGTGGGCGCAGGGCGCGTTGGCCAACAAGGTCTACGCGGGCTTCACCTCGACGGCGACCTCGCACGGAGGGCAGGAGACCACCCTGACCTCGCTCTTCAACGTCTTCTACCACTGGGGTGGTGTCGTGGTGCCCCCCGGCTACACCGACTCCAGCCAGTTCATCGCCGGCAACCCGTACGGCGCCTCGCACACCAGCAACAACGGGGAGATCGCCCCGGACGCGGTGGCGCTGGGCGCCTGCGCCCTCACCGCCCGCCGGGCGGTGCAGATCGGCGCCGCGCTCAAGCAGGGCATGGGCGGCTGACAGATGGTGCGACCGGTGGCGCGGGCGGGGGCTCTCGGCCCGCTCGCACC
>NZ_JBEXHY010000087.1:0-23334 GCF_040608295.1 Micromonospora sp. NPDC005197
TTTGCGTCACGGAAAGCGCGACTCCTGACGCAAACCTCTTGATCACCGGAATCAGCGGGTGGGGGTGGCGGGACTGGGGGTGGGGGTGGGGGTGGGGGTTTCGTCGGGGCCGACGAAGGCTTCGCTGCGGGCGTCGCCGTCGTCACTGCCGCCGAAGACGCGCGCATCGTCGGGGGCCTCGGTGGCACCCGGACGGCGGGTCGGCCGCCGCGGCTGGACCCACTGCCACGGCAGGTTGCTGCTGGCGTCGCCCAGCTCGGTGCGCATCCGGGGCATCGCGGTGGGCCGGTTGTCCCGGATCCATGCCACCAGGTGCTCGCGGACGAGGCAGCGCAGGTCCCACAGGCTGCCCGCGTCGGCGGCGCTGACCAGCGCGCGCACCCGTACCGTCCCGCCGGTGGCGTCGGTGACCTGCAGGACGCAGACCCGGCCGTCCCACAGCTCGGTGCCCTCGACCAGCCGGCGCAGCTCCTCCCGCATGGTCTGCACCGGCACGGCCCAGTCGACGTCGAACTCGGCGGTGCCGAGCACAGCCGCCTCGGTCCGGGTCCAGTTCTGAAAGGGCGTGCTGGTGAAGTACGAGGTGGGCAGGATCAGCCGCCGGTCGTCCCAGATCTGGACCACCACGTAGCTGAGGGTCAGCTCCTCGATCCGACCCCACTCCCCCTCGACGACCACCACGTCGTCGAGGCGGACCGCGTCGCTGAAGGCGAGCTGCAGCCCGGCGAAGACGTTGCCGAGCAGACTCTGGGCGGCCAACGCGGCCACCACACCGACCACACCGGCGGAGGTCAGCACGCCGGCGCCGATACCGCGCACGCTCGGGAACGTCATCAGCATCACGCCGACGGTCAGGATGACGATCACCGCGACGGTCAGCCGCCGCAGCATCACCACCTGGGTACGCACCCGTCGGGCGTGCCGGTTGTTCGGCACGTCGACGCGGAACCGGGCGAGCGCGGTGTCCTCCACGACGATCAGCAGCGCCGCCACCAGCCAGGCAGCGCTGGCGATCACGCAGAGCACCAGCAGGTGCAGCAGCAGCCGCCGCCAGCTCTCACCGACGGCGTACCCGGTGCTCAAGCGGATGGCGAACTGCACCGCGAGCACCGTGACGGCGACCTGGAACGGGCGGTGCGCGTGGTCGGTCAACTCGGTCATCAACAGCGAGCGGCGACCGAACCGTCGGGTGAGCCGGTGGATGACCCCGACCAGGAAAAGGGCGACCGCCGCCGCGGCGAGCGCGGCGACGGCCGTTTCGAGATAGCTCTGCACGAGTGGGGCGCTTCCCTTCGACCGGGGGCGGTAGTTCGGGCAAAAGCCCAATAATGCCCGACGTCCCCGGTATCGACCAGCTCAGACCTTGCGGTACCGGGACTGGAGGAAGCAGTAGACGCCGAAGCAGGCGATGCCCAGGGCGACCAGGGTCAGCAGGAAGGTGCCGTACGACTGCTCGCCAAGGGTGTGCAGCGCGGCGTCCAGACCGCGGGCCTTCTCCGGGTCGTAGTTCACCGCCGCCACGATGACCAGCAGGCCGGCGATGCCGTACGCGACGCCCTTCGCGACGTACCCGGCGATGCCCAGCCGGCGGGCCAGCTTGCGGGTCTTCGGGCTCATCTCGCCGGTCTTCAGGTGCTTCTCGAACTTCTTGAGGATCCCGTAGATCACCAGACCGACGCCGATGGCGGCGAGCACCAGCCCGGCGAGGCCGACCAGCCAGCGGCCCCCGGTGGAGGTCATCAGCTTGCCGGTCAGCGCCTCCTGCTGGTCGGCGCTGTTCGAGCCGGCGTCGGAAAAGACCTTGAACGCGGTCCAGGCGAAGTAGAGGTAGACGATGGTCCGGCCGGCCGAGGCGAGCCGTTCGGTGACCCGCTCCCTGCCCCGCTCGGCGCGGTGCCCGACCGCCGCCTCCAACCCCTGCCAGATCGCCATGGCGAGCAGGCCGACCGCGGTGGCGATGACCAGGAACTTGCCCAGCGGTTGCGCGGCGAGCGTCCGCAGCGCGCCGGACTGGTCGCCGTCGTCGGACGACGAGCCGAACGCGATCTGCAGGGCCAGCCAGGCGAAGAGCAGGTGGACGATGCCGTAGCCGATGAAGCCGGCCCGGGCGAGGAGTTCCAGCCACCGGCTGTCCGCCGTTCGGGAGGCGGTGGCTTCGGCGCTACGGGTGAGTGACATGCGGCCACAATCTCCGATTTCGAAGATCCCCAAACGTCGGCCACCGCCGCCCGCCAGGTCAGTTGCCCGGGTTGCGGGAAACGCGGATCTTGACCTGCTGGTCGGTGACGCTGTCGAGGGTGACCGCGAAGCCGCCGGCCTCGGTGGCCTGCTGGCCGGTGGTGAGGGTGAGCTGCTCGCCGGCGACCTCGACGGTCACCTGGTCGCCCTCGGCCCCGACCAGCTTGGCCTCGACGCCCAGGATCGTGGCGCTCGCGTCGACACCCCGCTCGAAGGTGACCGTGCAGGCGTCCAGCCCGCAGTCGGTGGAGGCGCCCTGGGAGCTGCAACCGGCGAGCACGGCGAGGCCGAGCGCCAGGCCGGCGAAGAGGCCGGCGGCGCGGCGGACGGGGGGCAGGGGGATGGTGGCGGGTCGGTTCGTCACCTCGCCAAGGGTACGAGACGTCCGCGACGCCCAGGCGAGGGCGAGCGCGCAACGCATCCCGGCTAGGGTCCGGGCATGGCCTTCGACATCGCCCGTATCCGGGCCGCCTATCCCGCCCTGACCGAGGGCTTCGTCCACTTCGACGGCGCCGGGGGCACCCAGACCGCGGCAGGTGTGATCGACGCGGTCACCGACGTCATGCGCGCGGCCGTCGGCAACCGCAGCGCCGCGTTCGAGCCGGGCCGCCGCTCGCTGGAGCTGGTGGCGGCGGCCCGCTCGGCGGTCGCCGACCTGCTCGGGGCCGAGCCGGACGGGGTGGTGCTGGGCCCGAGCGCCACCGCGCTGACGTACACCCTGGCCCGTACGCTCGGCGCTGGTTGGCGGCCGGGCGACGAGGTGGTGGTGTCCCGGCTCGACCACGACGCCAACGTGCGCCCGTGGGTGCAGGCCGCCGAGGCCGCCGGCGCGACGGTGCGCTGGGCCGAGTTCGACAGGCACACCGGCGAGCTGCCCACCGGCCAGTACGCCGACCTGGTCGGCGAGCGGACCCGGCTGGTCGCGGTGACCGCCGGCAGCAACGCCATCGGCACCGTGCCGGACGTGCCGGCGATCGCCAAGATCGCGCACTCCGTCGGGGCGCTGGTCTGCGTCGACGGGGTGCACTCGGTGCCGCACGGGCCGACCGACCTGGCGTCGCTCGGCGCGGACGTGCTGGTCACCAGCGCCTACAAGTGGTCCGGGCCGCACCTGGCCGCGATGGTCGCCGACCCGGCCCGGTGGGCGGCGCTGCGCCCGGCGAAGCTGGTGCCGTCCGCGGACGCGGCGCCGGACCGTTTCGAGTACGGCACCCCGAGCTTCGCGCTGCTGGCCGGCGTGACCGCCGCGGTGGACCACCTCGCCGGGCTGGACCCGGACGCGGTCGGTGACCGCCGGGCGCGGCTGCGGGCCGGACTGGCCGCCGCGCAGGCGCACGAGGAGGCGCTGCTGGACCGGCTGCTCGCCGGACTCGCCGCGCGGCCCGCGATCACCGTCTACGGCTCGCCGGCGCGGCGCTGCCCGACGGTCTCGTTCCGGGTCGCCGGGATGTCGCCGGCGGCGACCCAGCAGGCGCTGGGCGACGCCGGGTTCTGCCTGTCGTCCGGCGACTACTACGCCTACGAGTACTTCCAGACGATGGGGTTGCGCGACAGCGGCGGCGCGGTGCGGGCCAGCATCTACCACTACAACACGGCGGACGAGGTGGACCGGTTGCTGGCCGAACTCGACGCGGTGGCCGACCGGACGGGGACAATGGCCCGGTGAGCACCCTCGTCGAGGACAACCCCGCCAAGAACCGCTTCGAGATCCTGGTCGACGACGCGCTGGCCGGCTTCACCGCGTACCTGCCCCGTGGGGAGGTGCTGGTCTTCACCCACACCGAGGTGGACAGCGGCTTCCAGGGCAAGGGCGTCGGCAGCACGTTGATCCGGGGCGCCCTGGATCAGGTGCGCGCCCGCGGCGGCCGGGTGGTGCCGCAGTGCCCGTTCGTCGCCGCGTTCATCGACAAGCACCCCGAGTACGCCGACCTGGTGGCCGAGCAGCCGTAACCGAACGGGTCGGCGTCAGCGGGCCCGGCCGGTCAGCACCTCGGCGGCGGCCTGCCCACTGGCCCGGGTGGCGCCGTGGGTGGCCAGGTGGGCCGATCCGGTGACCAGCTCGGGCACGCCCAGCTCGACCACCACCGCGTCGGGCCGGGCGCTGAGCGCACGCCGCACCGCGGCGCGCATCCACTCGTGCCGGTGCAGGTCACGGACCACCAGGACGAGGGGGCGGTCGCCGGCCCCGGCGCCCGGGTCGGCGGGCACGTCGGGCTCGGCGTGGCGCACCGTCGTCGTGCCGGGCAGCAGCTCGCCCAGCTGCTCCCCGATGCCCCACGGGGTCTCCGCGCCGATGGCGATGTTGCGCGGCGGCTCGAACTCGACCACGTACGCGGCGCTGGTCAGCGGCAGCGCGCTCGGCGCGTCCGGGCCGGTGGTGACCCGCACGGCACGACGGGCGGCGACCAGCCCGACGTCGGAGGCCCCGTGGACGGCGCCCGAGCGGGCGGCGCGGGCGGCCACCGTCCAAGCGGCGAGCTGCCCGACCCGCTTGGCGGCCTCGGCGAGACGTTCCTCGGGCAGCTCACCGGAGACGACGGCGGCCACGATGGCGTCGCGCAGCTCCCGGGCCGCCCCCTCGTCGGCCCGCTCACCACCGACGCAGATCGCGTCGGCCCCGGCGGCCAGCGCCCGCACCGCCGCGCCGGCGAAGCCGTACCGGTCGGCGACCGCGCGCATCTCCACCGCGTCGGTCACCACCACGCCGGAGAAACCCATCTCGTCGCGGAGCAGCCCGCCCAGGATGCGCTGGCTCAACGTGGCCGGCAGCCGCTCGTCGAGCGCGGGCACCAGCAGGTGGCCGGTCATCACCGCCTGCACGCCGGCCGCCACGGCGGCGCGGAACGGCGCCAACTCGCAGGCGTCCAGACGGGCCCGGTCGGCGGTGATCCGGGGCAGGTCGTGGTGGGAGTCGACGCGGGTGTCACCATGCCCAGGGAAGTGCTTGGCACAGGCGGCCACGCCGCCGCGCTGCAACCCGCGGACCCAGGCGGCGGTGTGCCGCGCGACGAGCGCCGGGTCGGCCCCGAACGACCGGACGCCGATCACCGGGTTGGCCGGGTTGGAATTGACGTCGGCGTCCGGCGCGTAGTCGAGGGTCACCCCGGCCGCCGCCAGCTCGACGCCGAGGTCGAGGGCGACCGCCTCGGTCAGCGCCGGGTCGTCGACCGCGCCGAGGGCGAAGTTCCCCGGCCGGGTGCTGCCCCGGGCGGACTCGATCCGGGTGACGTCGCCGGCCTCCTCGTCGATCGCCACGATGACGTCCGGCCGCTCAGCGCGCAGCGTGGCGGTCAGCGCCGCCACCTGGGCGGTGTCGACGACGTTGCGGGCGAAGAGCACCACCGAGCCGAGCCCTTCGCCGAGCCAGCGGCACACCCACTGTGGCGGCGTGGTGCCGACGAACCCGGGTTGCAGAACGGCGGCGGCCAGCTCCGGAAGGTGCCCGGCGGGCGCGGTCACGCCGTGGCCCCGAAACGGTCGGCGTCGGTCGCGGGCGTCGGCGCGTTGCCGCCGACCCGCTGGTTGCGCTCGCTCATGCGGCCCCCGTACCCCATCTCTCGCGCGCCCTCGGCGCACCGCCACCGGCAGGCGGTGCTGCCATGGTCACACCGAGCGATTCAATAGTCAATAAACCTTACAGTTGCCCGGCGGCACCGTTCCCGGGAGAGTGCGGGGATGGACCCCGCCCTGCTGGCCGACGCCACGAGCCCGGCCGACATCCCCGGCGTACGCCTGCTCGGCCTGGTGGTCGGCGCCCTCCTGCTGCTCGCGGCGATCCGGGCGATGTTCGGCCGACGGTGAGCGATCAGGCCCCGGCCTACCGGTGTGTCCGACCGCGACCGGGGTACGGCTTCCCCATCAGCTGGTCCGCGCGCCGAAGGGGAAGCCATGAAGATCGGTTACTTTCTGTCCAGTGAGGAGTTCACGCCGGCCGAGCTGGTGGAGCAGGCCCGCGGCGCCGAACGGGCCGGCTTCGAGGCGCTGTGGATCTCCGACCACTATCACCCCTGGGTGGACGCGCAGGGTCAGAGCCCGTTCGTCTGGTCGATGATCGGCGCGCTCAGCCAGGTCTGCTCGCTGCCGGTGACCACGGCGGTGACCTGCCCGACCGTGCGGATCCACCCGGCCGTGATCGCCCAGGCGGCGGCGACCAGCGCGGTGCTGCACGGCGGGCGGTTCGTGCTCGGCGTCGGCACCGGCGAGGCGCTCAACGAGCACATCTTCGGCGACGCCTGGCCGCCGGCCGACGTCCGGCTGGAGATGCTGGAGGAGGCCGTCGAGGTGCTGCGAGAGCTGTGGGACGGCGGCTTCGTCAACCACCGCGGCAAGCACTACACGGTGGAGAACGCCCGGATCTACACGCTGCCCGACACGCCGCCGTCGATCTACGTCTCCGGCTTCGGCCCGAAGGCCATCGACCTGGCCGCCCGCATCGGCGACGGCTACGTGAGCACGATGCCCGACGGTGAGATGGTCCGGCGCTTCAGGGAGAACGGCGGCGGCGACAAGCCGTGCCAGGCCGGCTTCAAGGCGGCGTACGCGGCAAGCGAGTCCGAGGGCGCGCGGATCGCGTACGAGCGCTGGCCCAATGCCGGGGTGCCGGGCGAGCTGTCCCAGGTGCTGCCCTCGCCGCGCCACTTCGAGCAGGCCGCCGAGCTGGTCACGCCGGAGATGGTGCGCGACGCGTTCGTCTGCGGCAACAGCGCCAACGCGCACCTGGAGATGATCGACAAGTACGCCAAGGCCGGCTTCGACGAGGTGTACGTGGCCAACACCGGCCCGCACTACCAGGGCCTGTTCGACCTCTACCAGCGCGAGGTGCTCCCCCGCCTGCGCTGAGCCACCGACCCGCCGAGCCCATGATCGCCGAACGCGTTTCGGCGGTCGTGGGCTCGGGTACCTCCGGCCCTCGATGAAACTGTCCACGCATTCGATGACGTTGCGCCGCGCGGCGCGGAGCCTCTTCGGCTGGAAAGCGCTGCGGCCCAACCAGCTCGCCGCCATGCGCGCGGTGATGAAGCGACGTGACGCCCTGGTGGTGTTGCCCACCGGCGCCGGCAAGTCGGCCATCTACCAGATCCCGGCCAGCCTGATCCCCGGCCCGACCGTGGTGATCTCCCCGCTGCTGGCGCTGCAGCAGGACCAGATCGCGGCGCTCAACGAGCGGCAGCGTCCGGAGCTGCGGGCGGTGCGGATCAGCTCGAACGAGTCGGCCGCGCAGCAGGCCGAGGCGATCGCCGAGATCCAGTCGGGCCGGGCGGAGTTCCTGTTCATCACGCCGGAGCAGTTGAGCAACCCGGACCGGATGGCCGAGGTCGCCGCGCTGAAGCCGGCGCTGGTGGCGATCGACGAGGCGCACTGCATCTCCGCCTGGGGGCACGACTTCCGGCCCGACTACCTGGCGCTGGGCCACCTCATCGAGGGCATCGGCCGGCCGCCGGTGGTCGCGCTGACCGCCACCGCCTCCCCGCCGGTACGCGACGACATCATCGCCCGCCTGCGGCTGCGCGAGCCCGAGGTGGTGGTGTCCGGGCTGGACCGGTCCAACCTGTTCCTGGAGGTGGCGCACTGCCCCACCGAGGACTACCGGTGGCGGCGGCTGATCGCGCTGCTGCGCGACGACGAGCGACCGGGGATCATCTACGTGCCGACCCGCAGGTCGGCCGAGGAGCTGGCCGCCCGGCTGACCGACGCGGGCTTCCCGGCGCAGTTCTACCACGGTGGGATGCCGGCCGGGGCGCGCAACGAGCTGCACGAGGCGTTCCTCGCCGACCAGGTGCCGATCATGGTGGCCACCTCGGCGTTCGGAATGGGCATCGACAAGCCCAACATCGCCTGGGTGGTGCACATGGCGCTACCCGACTCGCCGGACAGCTACTTCCAGGAGATCGGCCGCGCCGGACGTGACGGACAGCCGGCCCGGGTGCTGCTGCTCTGGCAGGCCGAGGACGTGGGCCTGCAACGGTTCTTCAGCGGCGGCCTGCCGGACCCCGACGAGTTGCGCGACCTGGCCGCGCTGCTGCGCCGCAAGCCGGCCACCAAGACCGAGCTGCGCGAGGCCACCGGCCTCGGCCCGCGCAAGCTGGGCCAGTACCTCTCGCTGCTGGAGCAGGCCGGCGCCGCCGAGCCGCGCGCCCGGCAGCGCATCGCCGCGCCCCGCTACTCGCCCACCCCGACCGACGCGGCGGCCGCGGCGCTGGCCGAGGCGGAACGCCAGCAGACGGTGACCCGCTCCCGCACCGACATGATGCGGGCCTTCGCCGAGACCACCGCCTGTCGCGGGCAGACCCTGCTGGCCTACTTCGGCGAGCAGATGACCGAAGTCTGCGCGCACTGCGACAACTGCCACCGGGGCACCAGCGTGGCCGACCAGGGCGCGGTCGGGCCGTTTCCGGTGCACAGCCAGGTGCGCCACGCGGAGTGGGGGCACGGCCTGGTGCTCTCCTACGAGGACGACAAGATGACGGTTCTCTTCGATGAGGTCGGGTACAAGACCCTGTCGGTGCGCGTGGTGTCCGAGCAGGGTCTGCTGACCCTGGACTAGCCTGACCCGGGCACCGGTGCGGGGCCCGTGGATTGACACACTGAGCAGGGCGGAAGGGGCGTTGCCGTGATCGAGCAGCCGGCGTACACCGGTTTCGGTTTCTCCGACGGAGAGTGGGGGCTGCTGGTCGGCCTCCCGCAGTCGGTGCTGACCGCGGCGAGCGCCGCCGAGTCCGACGGCACCCGCCGGACCATGGCGGAGAACGCGGCCGGGCTGGAGACCATCGCCGCGGGCCGGGAGTCGGCCAGCCCGCTGGTCGCCGCCGTGGCCGGCGAGATCGTCGCGCGGGTCGGCGACCCGGACAGCGGCGAGGAGCTGCCGGTCATCGCGCCCGCCGACCCGGGCGCGATGATCGACGACGTGTTGGTGCGGGCCGGCGAGGCGTCCGCGTTGCTGGCCGCCCGGGTCGACGAGGGCGAGGCCGGCGCGTACAAGCACTGGCTGGTGAAGATCGCCGAGCAGGTGGTCGGCGCCGCGTCCAGCGGCGGGCTGCTCGGCCTCGGCGGCGAGTCGGTCAGCGACTCCGAGCGGCGGTTCCGCGACCGGCTCGCGCACGTGCTCAACGACTGACCGACGACGCTTCCGACAGCGGCGTACCGTTCGGCTCGGTCGGCTCGGCGGCCAGCGCCGCCGGGTCGGCCGGCCGGACGCCGCGCAGCGTCACCAGCGCGGTCGCCGCGCCCAGGACCATCGCCACCATGGCGGCGATCGCGGCGAGGTGCAGTCCGTCGGTGAAGGCGAACCGGGCTGCGTGCAGCACCGCGTCACCCACCTCCGCCGGCAGTCCCCGGGTCACGGCGAGGGCACCGCCCAGCGTCTCCCCGGCCGCGTCGCGGGCGTCCACCGGCAGCCCGGCCGGCAGCTCGTCGAGGACCTCGCGGCGGTAGATCGCGGCGCCCACGCTGCCCAGGATGGCCATCCCCAGCGCGCCGCCCAGCTCGCTGCTGGACTCGGTCAGGGCGGAGGCGACACCGGCCTGCTCCGGCGGCGCCGCACCGAGGACCAGCTCGGTGACCAGCGACATCACCATCACCAGGCCGCCCGCGTACACGCTGGCGCCGACCAGCAGCAGCCAGAGCGGCGTCTCGGGCGTGACCCGAGTCAGCACCGCGAACCCGAGCACGGCGATCGCGAAGCCGGCGCCGATCAGGTACGCCCGCTCGACACGCTGGGCGAGCGCGGCGGCGGCCGGGGCCACGCCGCCCACCGCCAGCGACGGCACCAGGCTCCACAGTGCCGCCCGCAGCGGGCTCAGGCCGAGCACCAGTTGCAGGTGCTGGGTGGTGAAGATGGCGAACCCGACAAGGGCGAACATCGCCAGCAGGTTCACCGCGAGCGACCCGGCGAAGCCGTGGCGACGAAACAGCGCCAGGTCGACCATCGGGTACGCCCGGGTCCGCTGCCGGTGCAGGAAGAGCGCCCCGACGAGCAGACCGGCGACGACGGCCAGCACCCGGACCGCGCTGACGCCGTCGCGTGCCATCTCCTTGATGCCGTAGATCACCGGCAACAGCGCGCCGAGCGACAGCGCCGCGCTGACCAGGTCGAACCGCCCGCGCACCGGGTTGCGGAACTCGGGCACCAGGACCGGGGCGAGCAGGAGCAGCAACAGCATCGCCGGAATGTTGATCAGGAAGATGGAGCCCCACCAGAAGTGCTCCAGCAGGACGCCGCTGAGCACCGGTCCGATGGCGATGCCGCCGGTGAGCGTGGCGGTCCAGATGCCGATCGCGGTGCCCCGCTGCTTGGCGTCGTGGAACATGTTGCGCACCAGGGCGAGCGTGGACGGCATCAGGGTGGCCCCGCCGACGCCGAGCACGGCGCGCGCGGCGATCAGCGTAGCGGCGCTGTCCGCGTACGCGGCCAGCAGGGACGCGGTGCCGAACGCGGTGGCGCCCAGCAGCAGGAGCCGACGCCGGCCGATCCGGTCGCCGAGGGCGCCCATGGTGATCAGCAGCCCGGCGAGCACGAAGCCGTAGATGTCGAAGATCCAGAGCTGCTGGGTGGCGGTGGGCCGCAGCTCCTCGCTGATGAACGGGACGGCGAAGTAGAGCACCGACACGTCCATCGAGACCAGGAGCAGCGGCAGCATCAGCACCGCGAATCCGATCCATTCCCGCCGGCCCGCGTGGGGTGCCGGTGCGGTCGTCGCTGTCATGGGAGAACTCCTTCTGCGTATGACGTACGCTGTTATGCGTAGACCATACGCAGAACTAGGATGGCGGGGCAAGGAGGAAACGTGGCGGAGACGAAAGACGACAGCGGCCCGGCGCTCCCGCCGGCCATCGAGAGCGCCTGGGGCCTGCGGGGGCGGCCACCGCGGGGTCCCCGACCCGGCCTCAGCGTGCCCGCCATCGTCGACGCCGCCGTCCGGGTCGCCGACGCCGATGGGCTGCCGGCCGTCTCGATGAGCCGGGTGGCCAAGGAGTTGGGCGCGGCCACCATGGCCCTCTACCGGCACGTCGGCTCCAAGGACGAGCTGCTGACGCTCATGGTGGACGCCGGGTACGGCCCGTCGCCCGGCCCGGCCTCGCCGGACGACGACTGGCGCGCCCGCCTGACCCGCTGGGCCTGGGCCGAACACGACGTGCTGCGACAGCGCCCCTGGCTGCTGCACGTGCCGATCACCGGCCCGCCGATCACCCCTCAGCAGCTCGACTGGATGGAGGACGGGCTGCGCTGCCTCGACGGCACCACCCTGCCCGAGGGCGAGAAGATGTCGATCCTCCTGCTGATCACCGGGTACGTCCGCAACGAGGCCACGCTCACCAACCAGATCGCCGAGGGCAGCCGGGCGGCCGGCGTCGAGCCGGGCGAGATGATGCCGGCGTACCGCCGGATGGTGGGGCGTCTCATCGACCCGGTCCGCTTCCCCGCGCTGCTTCGGGTGCTGAACGCCGGCGTCCTCGATCAGGACGACGACCCGGACGACGAGTTCACCTTCGGCCTGGACCGGATCCTCGACGGCATCGAGGCGCTGATCGCCCGCCGAGCGGCCTGAGGCGACGCCGATGCTGCCCACCGAGACCGTCGACACCACCGTCCTGCCACCCGGTGAACGGTTCGGCATGTGGCTGGACCTCGTGGCGCGCACCTCCGCGCCGTTGCGGATCCGGTCCGCGCACACGGCCGACTTCGCCGCCCGGGCCGATTTCGTCGACCTCGGCGCGATCCAACTGGTCGAGTACCAGTACCCGTCACTGGACGCCACCCGCACCCGCAAGCTGGTCCGCCGCTCGGACCCGGAGCTCTACGTGCTCGCCCTCACCACCGGTGGCGTCGGCACGTCCAGTCAGGACGGTCGCCGCAGCGAGATCCTGGCCGGCGAGTTCACCTTCTACGACGCCTCCCGCGAACACGACGTCTGCCACCACTCGACCGAGCCGCAACGGACCCAGGCCACCTCGATCATCACGCTGATCCCGCACGCCGCGCTGCCGCTGCCACCCCAGCGGATGGCCGCGCTCTACGGCGGCCGGATGTCCGGCAGCGAGGGGCTCGGTGCGCTGCTGGCGCAGTTCCTGCTCCAGGTGACCGGGCACCCCGAGCAGTACCACGCCGCCGACGCCGGCCGGCTCGGCGCGGTGGGGCTGGACCTGGCCACCACCATGCTCGGCCGGCACCTGGTCGCCGAGGACGCGGTGCCGACCGAGGTCCGCCGCCGGGCGCTGGTCGCCCAGGTGCAGGCGTACGTCCACCGCCACCTCGGCGACGCGACGCTCAGCCCACAGGTCGTCGCGGACGCCCACCACATCTCGCTGCGCACACTGCACCGGCTCTTCGAGGCCGAGAACTCCACTGTGGCGTCGTACATCCGGGACCTTCGGCTGGACCGGTGCCGGCGTGACCTGACCGACCCGACGCTGCGGACCCAGCCCGTGCAGGTCATCGCCGCGCGCTGGGGGTTCGGGGACAAGGCCCACTTCAGTCGCGTGTTCCGGGCGGCGTACGGGGTGAGCCCGCAGGCGTGTCGCGACGGCGACGCACTTGCGGCGCGGCCCGTCAACCGCCTGGCATCCAGAGTCAACTCGTCCGGGGCAGACTGACGACCGACGTGGCCGAGGCGGCGCCCGCGCACCGGGCTCGACAGCGGCCACGAACGGGGGCCGTGGCGAGGCGCCCGCCGCAGGACGCGGCGGGCGGCCGCCCGGTGTCGCCCCCGGGCCGAGGCCCCGGCCCCGTCGCTTCCCCCCAGGATCGTCGGCGGGGCCGGTCAGGCCTTCTCCAACAGGTCCAACACGACCCGCTCGATCTCCTCGCGCGGCGCACCCGGGTCCACCGGCGCCACCACTCCGTCGTGGTAGAGGTCGACGACCCGGGGGTCCACGTAGGACGTCCGCGCCACCGTCGGGGTGTTGCCCAGCAGCTCGGCCACCGCACGCATCACCGCCGCCACCGCCCTGCGCCGGGCGGTGGCCGAGCGGGCCGGGTCGGCCGCGGCCAACTCCGCGGCGGCCAGCACCGTGGCATGCCAGGTGCGGAAGTCCTTGGCGGTCATCTCGCCGCCACTGGCGTCGCGCAGGTAGCCGTTGACCTCGTCACTGCGTACGTCGCGCCACTCCCGGCCGTCCCAGTAGCCGAACAGCCGGTCCGCCCGCCGGCGACGCCGGCGCAGGTTGACCAGCACCTCGCACAACTCCGGGTCCTCGATCCGGCGCACCTGCTCGATACCGCCCTTGGCGGGGAACTCGAAGACCACGCAGCCGCCGCGTCTGCGGGCGTGCTCCGGGCGCAGGGTGGACACCCCGAACGTCGGGTCGTCGCCGGCCGCGTACTGGTCGCTGCCGACCCGGAACATCCCCATGTCGAGCAGTCGGGTCACGGTCGCCAGCACCCGGTCCCGACCCAGCCCTCGCCCGCCCAGGTCCTGTCCCACCCGATCCCGCAGCCCCGGCAACCGCCGGGCCACCTCCAGCATGTGGTCGAACTTCGCCGCGTCCTGCTTCTCGCGCCACACCGGGTGGTAGACGTACTGCTTGCGTCCGGCCGCGTCGATGCCGGTCGCCTGGATGTGCCCGTTCGCGTGCGGCGCGATCCACACGTCCTGCCAGGCCGGGGGAATCACCAGCTCCCGCAGCCGCGCCAGGGTCGCGGGATCCCGCACGACCGCACCGCTCGGATCGACGAAGGTCCAGCCCTTACCGCGCCGGCGTCGCCCGTAACCGGGCCGACCCGGGTCGCTACGCCGCAACCGCACCGGAGACCCGCACCGCCCTCTCCACCTCGTCCACGGCGGCCAGCACCTCGTCGAAGCGCAGGGCCGTCAATGTCGGGTGGCTCCCTACCCCGTCCCACCTGCGCCAATCCCCCGCACCGGCCCACAGCGCCCGGTGCCGGGGCCGGTCCGGCGGTGGCCCCCACGCCGCCGGAGGCACCGGCCCGAAGAGCACCACCGACGGGGTCCCGTACGCGGTGGCCAGGTGGGCCACGCCGGTGTCCCCGCTGACCACCAGCCGGGCGTCGGCGACCAGCGCGGCCAGCGCGCCGAGGTCGGTCCGGCCGGCCAGCACGGCGGCCGGCGCGAGGCCGGCCGCGTCGGCGACCCGAGCGGCCAGCGCGCGTTCGTCGGCCGAGCCGGTGACCAGCACCCGATGCCCCCGTTCGTCGAGCGCCCGGGCCAGGGCCGCGAACCGTTCGGCGGGCCACCGCTTGGCGGGGACCTTGCTGCCCGGATGCAGCAAAGTCGCGCCGGCGCGTCGGCCGGCCTTTCCGGGCCGGCGCAGGCCGAGGTCACGGCGGTCGGTCGGGATGTCGTACCAGGACAGCAGCCGGCACCAGCGGTCCACCTCGTGCTCCTCGTCGTCCCACCGCGGCCCGTCGCCGAACCCGGCGGCGGCGTTCGCGAAGGCGAGCAGCCGCCCCGGACGGGCGGCGGCCAGCAGCCGATGCGACTGTGGGCCGCGTCCGTGCAGATTCACCGCGACCTGCGGGGCGGGGCCGGGCCAGGACGGCCCGTCCAGCCCGGCGGTGTCCACCAGCCGGTCGACGCCCCCGACCAGGTCGACCAGCGGGGCCAGGCCGCCGGGCGCGGCGAGCGCCAACTCCCTACCGGGGTACGCGGCCCGCAGCGCCCGCAGCGCGGGCACCGCGGTGACCAGGTCGCCGACGCCGAGGGCGCGCAGCACGAGGATCACGGGTACGACGTCTCCTGCTCGGCGCAGACCACCATCTCGCGCACCGCGCAGCCGGGCGGCTGGTTGAGCGCGAACATGACCGCCGCGGCCGTGTCGACGGGGTCGTTGAGGATGGCGTCCGGCCCCGGCTTGTACTGCGGGTCGCGCTCGTCGAAGAACGCGGTACGCATCCCGCCGGGAATGAGCAGGGTGACCCCGACCTGGCCGGCGAGCTCGGCGGCCAGGGCGCGGGTGAACCCGACCACGCCGAACTTCGCCGCGCAGTACGCGGTGGCGTCGCTGACCGCCTTGACCCCCAGGGTCGAGGCGACCGTGACGATGCGGCCCCGAGAGGTCTGCAGGAACGGCAGCGCGGCCCGGATCACCGCGGCGGTGGCCAGCAGGTCCACGGCGACGATCCGATCCCAAATCTCCCCCGGCACGTCGGCGAGCCGACCCGGCACGTCCATGCCGGCGGCCGTGACCACCGCGTCCAGGCCGCCGGCCTGCTCGGCGAGGTGCTGGGTGGCCACCTCGGCGGCGCGGGTGTCGGCGAGGTCGCACTCGGTCCAGGACACGCCGTCGACCGGTGCCTGCCGGTCCAGCACGAGCGGGCGGCCACCGGAGGCGACCACCGCCGCGACCACCGCCGCGCCGAGCCCGCTGGAGCCGCCGGTGACCAGGACGGTGGGCCCGGCGCCGGACCTCGTGGTGGTCATCGGCTGCGCTCCCGCGTCGTCGACACCGGCTGCTGCGTGCGTTCGCCCAGGCCGGGGGACTGCCCGCCGGCCGAACGGGTGATCAGGTCACTTGTGGAACGACCGTCCAGGTACGGCACCACCACCGTGTTCCCGCCCCAGCGGCGCAGGACCTCCGCCTCGGGGAGCCCTTCCGCGTCTGGGCCGCCGGTCGCGTAGTCGCCGCCCTTGACCCAGACGTCGGGGCGCAGCCAGGACAGCACCGCCTCCGGCGTCGGCTCGTCGAAGACGAGGACGGCGTCGACGCAGCTCAGCGCGGCCAGCAGCCGGGCCCGATCACCCTCGGACATGACCGGCCGGTCCGGCCCCTTCAACCCGGTCACGCTGGTGTCGGAGTTCACGCAGACGATCAGGCAGTCGCCGAGCTGCCGGGCGGCCTGCAGGGTGGCCACGTGCCCGGCGTGCAGCAGGTCGAAGCAGCCTCCGGTGGCCACCACGGTGCCGCCGGCACCCCGCACCTCGGCGAGCAGCGTGGCGACCGCCGCGATGCCCACCCGCTCATGCCCCGGGCCGGCGACCCCGTGCCCGCTCGCCGGTCCGCGGTTCGACCCCGCCCGCAGGACGCGCGGAAACGGCTGCTCCGGTGGCGGCAGCGCCGTGGCCACTCCCCCACCCGCCACGTACGCGGACGCCTCGGCGACCGCCGCCTGCACCGCCTCGGAGACCAGCGCGCCCTCGGCCAGCGCGAGACTGGCGGCGGCGGCGAACCGGTCACCGGCCCCGCAGGTGTCGCCCTCGGCGCTGCCCGGGGTGGGCACCACAAGCGGCGTCGACCCGGCGTGGCAGAGCAACGCGCCGTCCCCGCCCAACGTCACCGCGACCGCGCCCGCCCGCCACCGCCGCCGCAGCCCCTGCGCACCCCGGGACGCGGTGGCCAGCCGGGACGCGCCGGGCAGCGCGGAGACCAGCTCGCGTACCTCCGACTCGTTCGGGGTGACCAGGTGCACCCCGGGCACCGCAGCCGGGCCGCGCGGGTGCGGGTCCCACACGACCGGCGCGCGGGTGGCGGCCAGCGCGGCGCGCAGCGCGGGCTGGCGGGCCACTCCCCGGCCGTAGTCGCTGACCAGCACCGCCGACGCCGCGGCGAGCACCCGCAGCACCTCGTCGGAGGGCTGGCCCGGCTCGCCGGAGGCGCCGCCACGGTCGTGACGCAGCAGCACCCGGCCCCGGGCCCGCAGCCGGATCTTCTCCGGGGTCGCGCCGGACAGGCTCAGCGGGTACACCTGCACGCCGGCCGCGGCGAGCAGCGCGCTGAGCCGCGCGCCCCCGGCGTCGTCGGCGAGGGCGGTGATCAGCACCACCTCGGCGCCCTGCGCGGCCGCGAAGACCGCGGCGAGGCCGGCGCCGCCGGGCCGGTCGACGGCCGAGGTCTCGTCGAGCACCGGCACCGGGGAGTCCGGGCAGAGGCGGTTCACCACCCCTTCCACGTCCCGGTCGAGCAGGGTGTCCCCGACCACCACCACGGGTCCCCTCACGCTTTCCCCCTCATCCTCACGCGTCGACCTGCTGTCCGGCCCCGCCGTCGAGCACCACCTCGACCCCGGTCCGCACCGGCCCGGACGCGAGCCGACCGGCCGGTGCCGGCTCGGCGGGCACGCCCGCGGCGGCCCCGGTCACGGCCAGCGCGGCGGGCAGTTCCTGTTCGAGGTACTCGCAGATCAGGTGGCTGGTGACGAGATGCAGCTCCTGGACGACCTGGGTGTCTGCCGACGGCACGGCGAGCACCTCGTCGCAGGCGTCGGCGAGCGGGTTGGGAGCGGGCCCGGTGAGTGCCCACGTGGTCAGGCCGGCGTCGCGCGCCGCGTGCGCGGCGGTGAGCAGGTTGAGGCTGGTGCCGCTGGTGCTGAGCAGCAACAGGACGTCGCCGGGCCGGCCGTGGGCGCGGACCTGACGGGCGTAGACATCGCCGTAGCCGTAGTCGTTGGCGATGGCGGTCACCGCGCTGGTCTCGGCGTGCAGGGCGATGGCCGACAGGGGCTGGCGGTCGTCGTGCAGCTTGCCCACCAGCTCGGCGGTGAGGTGCTGGGCCTCGGCGGCGCTGCCACCGTTGCCGGCGACGAGCAGCCGTCCGCCGCCGGCCAGCCGGTGCGCGAGGGCCGCGCCCCAGCGCGCCAGTTGCGGTTCACACCGGCGGTACGGCGCCAGTGCCGCGGCGAGGTTGGTCAGGTGCACGTCGAGCGGGCTGCCCGCCGGCATCAGGCCACCACCCGGGTCGGCCGGCGCACGGCGGCGACCTCGCCGTAGACCTCGGCCAGGCGTTCGGCGGTGACCTGCCAGGAGTAGCGCGACCGGGCCCGCTCGCGCGCCGCCGTGGCGTACCGGAAGCGGCGGATCCGGTCGTCGAGCAGCCGCTGGATCGCGGCGGCGAGGGCGTTGGGGTCCCGGGCCGGTACGAGGTCGCCGGTCGTGCCGTCGACGACGGTGTCGCGGATGCCGCCCACGGCAGTGCCGACGACCGGCACGCCGCACGCCATCGCCTCCAGCGGGGTCAACCCGAACGGCTCGTACCAGGGCGCGGCGACCAGCAGGTCCGCCGAGCGGTACCAGCGGCCCATCTCCTCCCGGGGCACCGCGCCGACGAGGTGCACCCGGTCGGCGACCCCGCACGACTCGGCCAGGGCGCGCAGCCTGCGGGCGTACGGGTCGGTCTCCAGCAGCCCCTCGGGCGGACCGCCGACCACCACACACTCGGCGTCGGGCACCAGCGCCATGGCGCGGACCACCGTCTGGAAACCCTTGCGCTCGACCAGCCGGCCCACGGTCAGGATCCGGGCTCGGCCCGGCTCACGGTCGGCGACCGGCCCGAGCGGGGAGAACGAGGCGAGGTTGACCCCGGAGGGCACGACGGTCATCCGGGACCGGGGCACGCCCATCCGGACCAGCTCTCCGACCTCGTCGCGGCACTGGGCGACCACCCGGTCCACCGAGCGGCCCAGTTCCCGCTCGTAGGAGATGCGCCGGGCCGGGCTGGTGTCCTGCACGCCCTGGTAGCGGCGCTTGACCGTGCCCAGCGCGTGGTACGTCTGCACCACCGGCACCCCGGTCTGCCGACCGGCGGTCAACGCGGCCAGGCCACTCATCCAGAAGTGCGCGTGGATCACCTCGGGCGTCCAGTCCCCGCCGCGCCACCGCTCGATGAGCCAGCGGCTGAACTCGCGCATGTGCGGCAGCAATGCGTCCTTCGCGACCGGCTCGGCCGGACCGGCCGGCACGTGCACCACGTCGTACCCGTCCGGGGCGCGCACGGTCACCGGCAGGTCGAGGGCGTCGCGGCGGGTGTAGACCCGCACCTCGTGCCCGGCGGCGGCGAGCGCGGCTGACAGCTCGGCGACGTGCGTGTTCTGGCCGCCGGCGTCCTCGCCTCCGAGGATGGCGAGCGGGCTGGCGTGCTCCGAGATCATCGCGATCCGCATACTTCCTCCTCCAGCAGCCGGTCCCAGTCAGCGAGGAAACGGTCGAGGCCGTACCTGTCCCGCGCGGCGGCCCGTGCCGCCACGCCGGCCTGACGTGCGGCCGCCGGCTCGGCGATGAACCGGCGGGCGGCGTCGAGCAGGGTGTCCATCCGGGTGGCGAGCGCCCCCGCCTCCGGTGGCACCGCGGTCACCGCCTCGGTGGTGGCGAGCGCGACGACCGGCATGCCGATCGCCATCGCCTCGATGAGGCTGAGCCCGAGGGAGGTCCAGCGGCACAGGTGCAGGTACGCGCGCCGGCGGGCCAGCTCGGCGTGCATCCGGTCCTGGGGTACGTCGTCGTGGCTGGTGAGCCGGTCGGCGGACAGCCCGAGGTGGTCGGCGAGACCCGCGACGCCCATGCCGAACACGTCCAGCGGTGCGATCTCGGCGAACTCGGGCAGCAGGTCCGTGCCGGTCACCCGGCCCCGCCGCACCGGTTCGTTGATCACCACGGCGAGCCGGTCCAGTTCACCCGTGTACGACACGGCCGGCGCGACGATGCCGTGGTCGACCACCCTGGTGCGGGTCGCGCCGGTGTCCCAGAAGATCTGGTTGAACCCGGTGACGTGGGCGACGAGCAGGTCGGCGCGGTCGGCCATCGGGTGGCGGGTGTTCGGCACGTCGCCCTTGGGGGTGTTGTGCTCGACGTAGATGGCGGGCACGTCACGCCCGGGGCGCCGCCCGAGCCACTGCTCGGCCAGGTCGATCTCCTCCGGACGTTGCAGGACGACCAGGTCGACGTCGCTGCCGGGCAGGTCGTCGGGGGCCACCTCGACGGCGCTGTCCGGCCACGGGTAGGTGCGGGCCCGGCCGAGGCCGTACGGACCACGGTCGGGTGTGGTGGGGATCAGGTAGCGGTGGCTGCCGTGCACGAAGGACGTAGTCCAGGAGCCGTGCACGTGCCAGAGCAGGATGTTCATCGGTTGCCACCACCGCTGGGCACGAGCGTGCGTACCGCCTCGACCACCTCGGCCGGGTCGAGGCTGCTGAGGCACGGGTGCCCCGGGACCGGGCAGCTGGCCGCCCGGGTGTCACGGCAGGGCGCGCCCGCGTCGCCGAGCCGGACGGTGGGCACCCGGTAGGGCCCCCACTGCCCGAAAGGGACGGTCGGCGCGAAGAGGCTCACGACCGGCACCCCGGCCGCGGCGGCCAGGTGCGCGGGCCCGGTGTTGCCGACCACCACGGCGGCGGCGTCCGCGACGAGCGCGGCCAGCCCGGCCAGGTCGGTCCGGCCGCCCAGGTCGGTGCCGCCCGCCGCCGCGACCCGGGCGGTGACCGTACGCTCGTCGGGCCCGCCGGTGACCAGCACCCGATGCCCGGCGGCGGTCAGCGCCGCCGCGATCCGCGCCGCCAGCTCGGTCGGGCAGGCCCGGCTCGACGCGGCCGACCCGGGATGCAGCACCACGTAACCGGGGTCACCGGCAGCGGCCGGGCGCAGTGCCACGGTGTCGCCCCGGAGCCGGAGCACGGGTTCGTCGCCGACCGGCAGCCGGTAGCCGGCGGCGGCGGCGAGGGAGAGCGCCCGCTCGGGTTCGGGGACGCCCACCGGCACCCGGTGGCGGATGTCCACCAGGGAGCCCGGGTAGTCGTCGCTGATCGCGGCGATCCGGTTGATCCCAGCCATCCGCAGCAGCAACGCGAGCGGCAGGGCGGACTGGTGGAACGACGTGAACACCACCGCCTCGTCCGCGCCGACGGCGGCGAGACGGGCGGTCAGGCCCCGCATGGCGTCCGGGTCGATCGGCGCCGGCGCGGGGTCGATCCACGGCAGCGGGTGCTCGATGATCTCGTCGACGCCGGGCAGCAGCTCGGCGGCGGCGCGTCCACGGGGCCCGCAGAGCAGCACCACCCGCCGCGCGCCGGCCGCGACGGCGCGGATCGCCGGCCCGGTGACGAGCACGTCCCCTGCCGAATCCGAGCGCACCACCAACGCCGTGCCCACCCGCTCGCCGGCCTCGGCGGGTTGCACGGCCCGCTGGCGGCGCAGGATCTCGTCCACCGCCGAGGGCAGGTCCGCGGCCACCCAGCCGGCGGCGGCGATCTCCTCCGGTCGGGTCACCGGGGTGGGCACCAGCACCCCGGCCGCACCGGCGGCCAGTGCCGCGTCCACGTCGCGGCCGATGTCACCCACCAGCACACAGCGCGACGCGCTCGTGCCCAGCTCGCGGGCGGCGGCGTGCACCAGACCGGGCGCCGGTTTACGGCAGTCGCATCGGTCGGAGTCGTCGTGCGGGCAGACCAGCCAGGCGTCGAAGCCACCCAGCAGCTCCTCCACGCGGGCATGCACCGCCCGCATCTGCTCCTCGCTGAAGTAGCCCCGGGCCAGACCCGACTGGTTGGTCACCACCGCCAGGCGCAACCCGGCGGCCCGCAGCCGGTCCAGCGCCGCCCGCGCCCCCGGGACCGGACGGACCTTCTCCGGGTCGCCGTTGTACGGCACATCCTCGATCAGCGTGCCGTCGCGGTCGAGCAGGACCGCGTCGTACAGGACTCCCCCGGGGGGTTCAGCAGGCCCGTGGCCAGCCCGGCCAACACCGGCGTAAACCCGGGCTGACCTGCGCTGATACGGATCCTCCTGGTCCTGTCGCACAGCCGGCGGGTTCCCGGCGCCCCGAGGAGTAAACGTCGTCGTCGGCGCCGTGGGCCAACGCCGGCGGCGGTGCCCCGGTCGGCCTTACCCGCCGCTTCCGAGAAGCTAACCCGCCGGCCCGTTAACCTCCGTCGCGAGGCGGGTATGGGAGCCCAGTGGCGATAGTGGAGAAAGTAATCGACGCTCCCCCGCAGCGGGTGTTCGACGTGCTGGCCGACGGGTGGACGTACAGCGACTGGGTGGTCGGGACCGCGCACGTGCGCGACGTGGACGACGCCTGGCCACGGGTGGGCAGCCAACTGCACCACCGGGCCGGGCCGTGGCCGTTCTCGTTGCAGGACGCCTCGACGGTGCTGGCCTGCGAGCCGCCGCACCGGCTGGTGCTGCGCGCCGGCCTGTGGCCGGCCGGCGAGGCGATCGTGGCGTTCACCCTGGATCCGGTCGACGGCGACGCCACCCGCGTCCGCCTCGGTGAGGACTTCGCGGCCGGCCCGCTGCGCTGGATCCGCAACAAGATCAACGACCTGGTGCTGCACCTGCGCAACCGGGAGACGCTGGACCGGCTCTCCGACATCGCCACCCGGCAGAAGGGCTCCCGGTGACGGGGCGGACGGTGGTGGTGACCGGCGCGAGCGCCGGTGTGGGCCGCGCGATGGCCCTCACCGCGATGGCCCGCCGCCTGCGCTGAGCGCGCCGCCACCTGCGGCCGGCCCGATCGACGGGGAGCCTTTTCAATCCGGATCGGGCAACTGGCTACCCTCTCAGGTAGCCCTGTCCGCAAACCGAGGATGTCCGACATGATCGAGCCCGTCCAACTGCCGTCGCCGTGGCGAGACGCACACCTGACCGTCGTCGTGCCCACCTACAACGAGGCGGGCAACCTCCCGGCGCTGGTCGAGCGGCTGCTCGCGCTGCCGCTGCCGGGGCTGCGCATCCTCGTCGCCGACGACAACTCCCCCGACGGCACCGGCGAGGTGGCCGACAAGCTGGCCATCGAGTATCCGGAGCGGATCGAGGTGATGCACCGGGCCGGCAAGGAGGGCCTGGGCCGGGCGTACGTCGACGGGATGAGCCGGGCTCTCGATGGCGGCGCCGAGTTCGTGGCACAGATGGACGCCGACCTGTCGCACCCGCCGGAGGCGCTGCCGGGGATGCTGGGCGCGCTGCTCTCCACCCAGGCCGGCGTGGTGATCGGCTCCCGGTACGTGCCCGGTGGCGAGCTGGACGAGAACTGGCCGCTGTACCGGCGCGCACTCAGCGGATGGGCGAACCTCTACGTGCACACGCTGCTGCGGGTGCGCATCCGGGACCTGACCGCCGGCTTCAAGATCTGGCGGGCCGACGCGCTGAAGGACATCGGCCTGCACCGCGTGCAGTCCAACGGCTACAGCTTCCAGGTCGAGATGCACTACCTGGCGACCAAGCTGGGCCACACGATCCTGGAGGTCCCGATCCGCTTCGAGGAGCGGCGCGACGGCGTCTCCAAGATGACCACGGCGACCAAGGTCGAGAGCGCGCTGATGCCGTTCCGCCTGCGCAGCAAACACCGCAACATCACCAACTGACCCCGCCCCCAGCGGTGATCAAGAGGTTTGCGTCACCGGCGAGCCGGAATCTGACGCAAACCTCTTGATCACCG
>NZ_JBEXHY010000088.1:0-22931 GCF_040608295.1 Micromonospora sp. NPDC005197
GTCCCGGCCGGGACCACCCGCACGGCTCTCAGAGCGCGAGGCAGTTGGGTCGCACCGGGCCGTCGGTCAGGGCGCCGCGCACGATGGTGTACGCGGTCCCGTCGAGCACCAGGCCGAGGTGCCCGACCACCCGCAGCGGGCAGTACGCCTGGATGAGGACGTTCGTCGCCCCGTCGTTGACGGCGGCGTTGCCGGTCGGACGGACCAGCTCGTCCTGGAGTGTGCGGACGGTGGTGTAGCGCACCGACCCCGGGGTGTCGTCCCCGGCGTTCAGGTCGGCGAGAAATGCGGAGCCGATGGTCATCTGTTGGCAGGCCACGATGCCGGCGCAGCTGCCGAGGCCGAGAAACGCCACGATGTTGGCGACGTAGGTGCCGTACTGGGGTGTGCCCAGACTGACGTACCGGCCGACGCTGGCGGTGCCGCCCAGGCTCTTGAGGTAGTAGCGGCTGACCAGACCGCCCTCGGAGTGGGCGACGAGGTCGACGGTCGCCGCGCCGGTGCTGGCGCGCACCTGCTCCACGTAGCCGGCGAACGCGCGGGCCGAGGCGGGGATGTCACCGAGGCCCAACCCGGGCAGCTGGTAGATGAAGGTGCGGTAGCCGTCGGCGCGCAGCCGGGCGGCGATGGGCTCGTACGCCACGGCGACGCCGCTGAGCCCGCCGACCACGATGACCGGGTTGGCTGCGGCAGCGGCAGCGAAGGCGGCGGTGGAAGCCGGGGCGGTGGAAGCTGGGGCGGTAGCAGCCGGGGCGGTGGGGGTGGCAGCGGTCGCGGCACCGGCGGACGCCAGCAGCGCGGCGGTGGCCAGGGACACGACGAGGACGGTCTTTCGGAGCAGCATGGCTGCACCTCCGGGGGGAGGCACCCGGCGAACCGGGCAGGTGGGTGGGGTGTCCGGTCGACCGTGCGACGATGATGCACGTCACAATTCAGAAACGTCAATGACTTGTTACGCGCCGGTAACCCGTTGTTCCACCGACGGCACAAACCGGCAATTCGGTGCCGCTCCACAGCGGACACCCGCCGCTGCGCGCGTACCCCGCCCCGCGCGAGGGTCGCCGCCCGCGACCAGGCACACCGGGACCGGGGGCAGGCGCACGCCGAGTCGGTGGCCGAGGCCGCAGCGCCATCAGGACCGGCGGTCCGGCGCGGCCGAACACGACGCGGCCGAACGCCGCCGGACCGAGCTCTACACCCGGGCCGTCGAGCTGCTCGGCAACGACAGCGCGGGCCGGTGGCCGGCGGGCATGGTGGTCAAACGGCTCGACGACGAGTGGCCGCTGCTCGTCGACCGCTGACGCGCGCTGAGCGCACGGTCGCGCTGACGCGGTCTCAGCGGACGGTCGCGCTGACGAGTCCTCAGCGGACGGTCGCGCGCAACCCGTCCAGGGCCACGCCGAGCACCCGGTCACGCTGCTCGGGTGCGGGGAACTGGGCCATCGTGAGGCCGCTGATCAGGCGGACCACATCGTCGAAACCGACGTCGTCGCGCACCACCCCGGCGGCCTGGGCGCGGCGCATCAACGGCTCGCCGGCGGCGTAGATCTCCGTCCGGCAGCTGGCGAAGATCTCCGAGTCGTGCAGCAACTGCTCGGCGAGCGCGCGCTTCGTGGCGACGTACGCGACGAAGCGGTGCAGCCACGCGACCAGGGCGTCCCACGGAGGCAGCTCGGCCAGGTCGGCGGCGGAGCTGCTCAGCGCACGGACCTCCTCGACGTAGACGGCCTCGAACAGGTGCCGGCGGGTCGGGAAGTTGCGGTAGAGGGTGCCGATGCCCACCCCCGCCCGGCGGGCCACGTCCTCCAGGGAGGCGGCCGCGCCGTTCTCGGCGAACGCCTCGCGCGCCGCGGTGACCAGGGCGTCGTAGTTGCGCCGCGCGTCGGCCCGCTTGGGCCGCTGCGCGAAGACCTCGGGCGTCTGCCCCGCGCTGGTCATGGCGTGCGTCACCTCACCTTGGTTGCATCCGGAGGAACCCCTCCGCTAGCTTAGTGGAGGCACCCCTCCGGAACTGCCGGAGGACAGCCTCCGCTTAGCGTACCTCGGGACCCGCCCGATCCGGCCTGGCCACCCGATCGCCCGGACCCCGCAGACCTGCCCGCCTCCGACGACGGGCGACGAACCTCCTTCCGTACCGCATCAGGAGTTTTCTCTCGTGTCAGTGACATCCCGACGCAGCTCGCGTCGGCTCACCTTCACCGTGCTCGCGGCCGGCGCCGGCTTCTTCGCGATGCTCCAGTCGTTGATCACCCCGGTGCTGCCGACCATCCAGCAGGACCTGCACACCTCGCAGAACACCGTGACCTGGGTCCTGACCGCCTACCTGCTCTCCGCGTCGATCTTCACGCCGATCCTCGGACGGGTCGGCGACATGGTCGGCAAGGAGCGAATGCTTGTCGTCTCGCTCGCCGCCCTCGCCCTCGGCTGCCTGGTGGCCGCCATCGCGCCGAACATCGGCGTCCTCATCGTCGCCCGGGTCGTGCAGGGCATCGGCGGCGCGGTCTTCCCGCTGTCGTTCGGCATCATCCGCGACGAGTTCCCCGCCGCGCGGGTCGGAAGCGCCGTCGCCGCCATCTCGGCGATCGTCGCTGCGGGCGGTGGCCTCGGCGTCGTGCTCGCCGGCCCGATCGTGGCCGCGCTGGACTACCACTGGCTGTTCTGGATCCCGATGGTCGTGGTCGGGCTGACCGCCGTCGCCGCGCACCTGTTCGTGCCCGAGTCGCCGGTGCGAACCCCCGGTCGGATCGACTGGCGTGCCACCCTGCTGCTCTCCGGCTGGCTGATCGCGCTGCTCCTGCCGATCAGCCAGGGCGCGGCCTGGGGCTGGACCTCCACCCGGGTGCTCGGCCTGCTGGTGCTCGCCGTGGTGCTGCTCATCGGCTGGCTCGTCGCCGAGGTGCGCTCGACCAACCCGCTGATCGACATGCGGATGATGCGCCTGCCCGGCGTCTGGACCACCAACCTGGTCGCCCTGCTCTACGGCGCGTCGATGTTCTCCGTGTACGCGTTCCTTCCCCAGTTCGTGCAGACCCCGACCGCCGCCGGCTACGGCTTCGGCGCCAGCATCAGCCAGGCCGGCCTGCTCATGCTGCCGATGCTCGTCGCGATGTTCGTCGCCGGTCTCGTCGCCGGCCGGCTCCAGGCCGTGTTCAGCGCCAAGGCACAGCTCGCCACCGGCGCCGCGTTCAACGTGGCCGCCTCCGCGATGCTGGCCGCCGCGCACGACACCCGCTGGGAGGTCGCCATCGCCGGTGGGCTGGTCGGTCTCGGCATCGGCCTGGCGTTCGCGTCGATGGCCAACCTGATCGTCGGCAGCGTGCCCGCCAGCCAGACCGGCGTGGCGACCGGCATGAACGCCAACATCCGTACCATCGGCGGCGCGATCGGCGCGGCCATGGTCAGCGGCGTGATCACCGCCCACCCGCAGGCCAACGGCCTGCCCCGGGAGGCCGGTTTCACGACGGGGTTTCTCGTCCTCACCGCGATCGCCCTCGCCGCCGCGCTCGCGGCCCTGGCCGTCCCGTCCGCCCGGCGGGCGTCGGCCGGTCGCCGGCCGTCCACCGCGACGATCGTCGAGTCCGAGCTAGCCGGCGAGTTCGCCACCATGCCCGCGACCCGCTGAGGTTCGCTGGCAAGTCGGAGCCCGGGCGGTTCGCCGCCCGGGCTCCGGCCTGCTCGGGAGTACGCTGGCCGCTCCCCCATCCACCGTTCGTCGTCTTCAGGATGCGCCCATGTCCGAATTGCTGACCGCCGACCGCATCGAAGAGATCGGCGCCCTGGGCGTCAAGAGCCCGGACCCGGCCGCGCTGGTCGCCGAGCTGGTGAGCGCCGTCGACGAGGGACGCCTCGCCGACCCCGACGACATCGGGTACGCGCTGCTCGTCGCCGCCGACATCCTGGAGCAGGCCGGTGACCTGGCCGATGCCCTCGCCCTGGCCACCCGCGCCATCGCCGAACAGCCCGACGAGGACGCGTACGCCCGAGCGGTGCGCGGCGGCCTGCTGCTGCGCCTCGGCCGCTCGGACGAGGGCATGGCCGAGCTGACCGAGCTGCGTCCGCTGCTGGAGACCAACCCCAACGCGACCTACCTGGTCGACGAGCTGGCCGAATCCGGCCACACCGACCTGGCGCTGGAATGGCTGACGGGGGCGCTCGACACGATCCTGGAACGGACCCGGACCCAGCAGCACGAGTCCGAGGACGCGCAGGACGAGGCCGCGGCCATGATCTACGGGCTGGCCCAGCGGCGGCACCACCTGCGCGAGGAGGTGGGCCTTCCGCACGACGAGTACGACAACCTCGCCGACCGGCTGCGCGCCGCGAGCACCCACGCCCTCGACGCGCTCGACGACGGCCCCGCGACGCTGCTGTACTGGCCGGAGGCCGAGTTCAACGCGTTGCTGATTCGCTGGCCCGCGCTTGTCGACAGCTACCCGAAGACGTGGGACGAGCACCGTACCCAGATCGAACGCGCGCTCGCCGACGCCGCCGGGCTGGGCGGCGCGGACCTGGGCGTGGTCGCCGGCACCGTCGAGGGCCTGGCGGCGTTCGCCGGCAGCGACCCCATCGACGAGGAAACCCTTGACGAGTACGCCGACAGCCTCGACGAGGTGGGTCTGACGTCCTGGCCGCCCGGGCGCAACGACGCCTGCTGGTGCGGATCGGGTGCGAAGTACAAGAAGTGCTGCCTGCCCCGCTCGCGCGACTGACCCGCCGGGGCACTTTCCCCTCAGAGCGTGTTTGAGAAGGTCTGTTGTGGACGGCGTGGCGGCGTGACCTTCGGCCGCGGGTTGGGCAGATTGACGCGGTGTCTACCCGTCGTGGCTACCCCTCCGACCTGACCGACGCCCAGTGGGCGCTGATCGAGGCTTTGCTGCCAGAGCCGAACACGGACGGCCGGCGGGAGAAGCACCCGCGGCGGGAAATCGTCAACGCGATCCTGTACGTGGTGCGGTCCGGGTGCCCGTGGCGGTATCTACCGGCGGATCTTCCGCCGTGGCAGACGGTGTACTGGTACTTCACCCGGTGGGAAGAAGCCCGCGTCACCGAGAAGCTCCTGGCCACCCTGCGGATCAAGGCCCGAGTACAGCAGGGCCGAGAGCCCGAACCGTCGGCGGGGATCATCGACTCGCAGAGCGTGAAGGGCGCTGACACCGTCGGCCGGGACAGTCGCGGCTACGACGCGGGCAAGAAAATCAACGGCCGGAAACGGTTCATCGTCACCGACACCCTGGGTCTTCTGGTCACCGTGACTGTCCTCGCCGCGAGCTGGCAAGACCGCGATGGCGCGAAGGCCGCCCTGCTCGGCGCCTACATGGCCACCCCGATCCGACACGTCTTCGCCGATCAGGGCTTCACCGGACGACTCGTCGACTGGACCCGCGACATCCTGCGCATCACCCTCGAGATCGTCCGCAAGCCCACCGACCAGCGCGGCTTCGCCGTGCATCCGCGGCGGTGGGTGGTGGAACGAACCCTGGCCTGGCTCACCGCCTATCGCCGACTCGCCCGCGACTACGAACGCCACCCCGAGGTCTCCGAAGCCATCATCCGCTGGGCCGCTATCGCCGGCATGACCCGCCGCATCACCCGCGGTCGACCTGCCCGCCGCCAAGCCCGCCGCACCTTCAACTGGACCTGATCGCGCCATCTCAAACACGCACTCAGAGACGTATACCTGTGAGTCATATTGATGACTCACAGGTATACCGCTCTCACCCCGTCCGCACGGACGCCCCTCGCATCCGCCGCATCGATGGCCGTGGCCAGTCCAGAGCAGGGCACTCCGCGTACGATCGGCACCTCCGCTTCAGCCGGGCGGATTCGGCGATGGAGGCGATGGCGTGAGCGCGCAGGAGCAGCACGAGACGATTGAGGACAGTCCGGTCGGCTGGGTGGCCAAGCACATTCGGCGGTACGTGGAGACCGACGGCGCCGACGGTGGCACCTTCCAGGGCTACCCCGCGCTGCTGCTCACCACGCGGGGACGCCGCTCGGGCACACTCCGCCGCACCGCGTTGATCTATGGCCGCGACGGGGACGACCACCTGGTGGTGGCGTCCAACGGCGGTGCTGCCACGCACCCCGCCTGGTACCTGAACCTGAGCGCCGACCCGACGGTGGAGGTCCAGGTCGGCGCGGAACGGTTCGCCGCTCGCGCCCGGACGGCGTCCACCGAGGAGCGGGCCCGGCTGTGGCCGGTGATGACGGAGGTCTTCCCGACGTACGCCCGCTACCAGAGGGACACCGACCGGGAGATCCCCGTCGTTGTCATCGAGCGGACGTCCCCGTAAGACTCGACGATCTATTGATCCACGTCAGCGCCGCAGGGGCTATGGTGACCGCAGGTAAGCACCTACTCCGATAGGAGAGCCGCCGTGCGCCGCCTCACCACCACCATCGCGCTGCTCGGGCTGTCCCTGTTCGCCCTGTTGGCGCCATCGCCGGCGAGCGCGGCGAGCACCGTCGAGGTCACGTCCGCGACCCTGGTCGCGAAAGGCGTCGCCGTGGACCTCACCCTCACCGTGACCTGCGACGCTGGCCTATCCGGCGGCGCGGAGCTGATCCTGCGCCAGCGCTCGGGCAACCGGGTCGCCTACGGATCGGGTTGGGCGCCCGTCAGCTGCACCGGCCAACCGCAGGCAGTGACCGGGCGCGTGTACGCGGAAGGCGGCGGCTTCGCCTTCAACCGGGGCGTGGCGCTTGCCAGCGGCGGCTTCGAGCTGTGCGGCCAGGACGCGTGCGACTACCCGCGCTTCGAAGACGAGGTCCGCATCACCCGCTGAACCGGTCGGACGCACTAGCCAGGAAACGGCTGCCTGGATGGCTCCACAATCATCGCGACCGGCGCGACGACAAGCGCCACCTATGACGTTCCTTCAAGCAGGCCGCGAGATAGCGCATCCGCCCGCACGTCGAACAGCGGGATCAACTTGTCCGCTCGGCGAACCTTCCACGCGCTCCACCCGTTGATGGCCACTTTACCGGTGACCGTCGCGCCGGCCGGGGAGGGCGACTCGAAAAGTTCCCCGCTTTCCAACTCGATCTGGCCAGCCGCGCTGATGCGCGCCTTATAGTCGGCCCGCTTATAGGTCAGAACCATCTCCTCGCCAGCGGTGAGCGCACCCACGGCCACCAGCCGAGCGACCGTGATGCCACCGAAGTAGGCACGAGTCCGTCTGGCCACGGCGGTCGGGACTCGTTGGCTGGGAACCGAGTCAGTGACATCGGGTTTTTCGGACGAGGTTGAGATGAGCGACCAGCGTGCCGTCGCCATACAGCGCTTGGACCCGGTGGTAGAAGTCGTTCTTCTGCGGCCTTGCGCCGGTGCGGCGAACGAGGTCCTTGGCCAACTCGTCACCGAAGGCACGGATCTTGAACATCGCGGCCTGGGCGTCGACATAGACGAGCAACTCAGCGCCCGCGCCGTACCAGACCAGTAGCGGATGCTCCTTGAGGAACCCGAAGTTGGCGGACTGCTCTGCCAGACGTCGTACCTGTCGAGGATCCACGACACTCCACGTCGCTAGCCGTCGGTGAACACGCCAGGATAGGGAAGATCACCGGTCTGCACAGCCCCCGCCACGCGCGGTGACACCTATCCGACAGCACGTTCTAGCAGAACCTGTGTTCTACGAAGGTGTCGCCCGGACCTATAGGATCGAAATAGGGCTCGACACAAGTTCAGCGCCGACGGAATCACCGTCAGTAGCTAGCGTCGGGAGCAAGCTGAGGTGGGAGGTGGTTAGCGTATGGCTACCGCGCACGATGTCGCTGCCACAGTGCTCGGCAACCTCGGCAGCGTCACTGCCATGAAGCTGGAGAAGCTGGTCTACTACTGCCAGGGGTGGCATCTGGCACGTGAAGGCACCTTGCTGTTCCCCGAGCCGATCGAAGCTTGGCGGGAGGGGCCGGTGGTGCCGCCCCTCTACCGGCACCACCGTCGGCAGCTCACCGTGTCTGACTGGCCGCACGGGCAAGCCTCCCACCTGACCCCCGACGAACGAAGAACCGTCCGGTGGGTCACAGATCAGTACGGAAAGTTCTCGGCGAGCCAGCTGTCCGTTATGACACACAACGAGCTTCCCTGGCGGGCTGCGCGGGGTGGGCTTCCCGAGTCGGCCAACTCGTCGGCGAGGATCAGCACCGACCTCATGCGTACCTACTACGCCCGGCAGATCGCAGACTCGGAAACTGCCGTCGGTCTCGCAACCGCGAACGCTGCCCTGGAAGGCGCTGAGTTCGATCAGAACTGGCAGGACAAGCTTCGCGACGTGGCAGCAGGGGTGATCAGCGCGGACGACCTGATCTCCGAAGAGATTGCCCGCCTCAAGGGTGACTGATCCGTACTGCTGGCCGGGGACCGACTGCCTCAAGAACAAGCTGGGCATCACCGACCCGGACCTCCTCCGGGAAGCCGAGTTTCGCCTGACCTCGATCCGGGAGGTTCAGGCATCGCGCATGATCATTCCCGGCAACTACGGCCTCGACCATCTTCAGACGTTCCACCGGCAGCTCTTCGGAGATCTCTACGAGTGGGCCGGACAGACCAGAACCGTCGACATCAGCAAGCCGGGAGCGCGCTTCTGTCACTGGCGCTTCATTGACGACCAGGTCAGCGCGGTCCTTGGTGGATTGACTGCGGATGGCTTTCTCCTCGGCCTCAAGCACGAAGTGTTCGTCGAGACGCTCGCGCACTACTACGGCGAGCTGAACGTGTGTCACCCGTTTCGCGAGGGCAACGGCCGGACCATCCGTTCCTTTCTTCGGCAACTTGCCGCCGCTGCGGGCTTTCTCCTCGACTGGTCGGAACTCAACGAAGCCGACAACATCGAAGCGTGCCGTGTACACCTGGCCACGACCGACACCGGGCGCCTCGTCGCGGTCCTGCGTCCAGTCGTCCGCCGATTGAGCTGATGTTCCTCGACGTGCGATGTGGGATGGTCGGAGCCCACCGGCATGGCTTGGCGAAGCCCTACAGCAGGCCCACCGCCTCCCGGCTAGCCGGACCAGGTACGTCCGGTCACCCCGCGGCCTCTATTGCCGCCTCCACCTTGTCCAGATAGTTGAACCACCACGGTGGGTTGTGGGACCACCACCCGTGGTCAGTTTCCCAGTGCACGGACCTTGGCGATCGTCTCCTGGACGTGCTGCTTAGCCGGCTCGCCGCCCTGGGACGCCTGCGCCAGAGCTTGCCGGTACGCGTCGATCATGCCGACCAGCGGCCCGGCGGCAACACCTTCCAGCGCACCGGCGACAAGGGTTCGCGCCTCGGCCGCGTCCTGCGCTGCCGCTGCGGTCTTGGCCTTCGCCTCATCGAGCTTCTGCGACGCCGCCGCCAACTTCGCGATGATCTGTGCTGCGCTCACGCGCATCCTCCCCCTGGTCGACCATCGCCTCCACCGCCGCACCGGCAGAGACCACAAGGGAGCGTACGAGATCCACGCACCCAGCGCGACCGCTCGATCGCCCAATCATGATGTGCGCGGTGTCCCCGCCGCCCAAGGCGAAGATCACTTGATGCTGACCAGCCAGGGCAGGCCCTCGGCAACTAGTACGCATCAAGTGATCAAGGAATCGACGAGGAACCCCGGCCGGAATCTCTAGATCTTGGACACTTTCCGTTCTCGGCTAACGGAAACTGTCCAAGATCTGGCCGGGTTCACCGAAACCGCAGCGTCCAACGGTCAGCGATCGGCGACGAACACGCCGAGACCGTGCACGCCCTGCACCCAACCCTGGGTCTGAAGGACCAGGATGGCTTGCCGAACCACGGTCGTCGAGACGCCGTGCTGAGTCTTGAGCTGCACCGTGGACGGCAACTGATCCCCCGGCGCGAGCTCTCCCGACTCGATCTGGCCCCGGATGTGATCCGCGAGCTGTTCCCACTTCGGTTTGACGGGCATATGGACTCCCAGGTCTGCCCCGCCATTCGATCACGCCCAACTACCCATGACAAGTAACGTGTTGTCGTGCTTGCTATCCGTGACTAGTTGTGTAAAGCTCCAAACGACCGGCTCCCAGGTCTGCAAACCCGGAGTTGGTTCTTTCCCCACCGCGCAGGAAGCGCCCGGTCGGTCGGTCCCCCCGTCCGGCCGGGCGTGCCGGGGCACGCCCGCACGCCGCCCCACCGCACCGCCGCCCAACGCACCGCCGCCCCACCGCATCGCCGCCGGGCGGCACGTGCCGCCACGAGCAACGCCCTGACCAGCAAGGAGACGACCGGACGGGAGCACCCGATGCCCGATCGACCCGACGACCAGCCCACCGACCCACCCTCCCGACACCCTCCAGCCCAGCGTCTCGTGTCCGAGCAGGACGTCGAGGACGCCGACGACACCCTCTTCGCCCATCCGCCGCGCGTGGTTCGCCGGTGGGTCTGCGGCTGCGGCAGGGACTACCCGTGCACCGACGTGCTCTTCGCCCGCCTGGTCAAGGCCACCGCCGAGGCGGAGCAGTGAGCTGCCGAGGCCGCCGATGAACGCGGATGATCTGCACACGCACGCCAATCAGCAGGTCATCGAGGCGAGGATGCGGGTCGCCGAGCACGTGACGGAGGCGTACACCGGGATCTGCCGGAGCTGCGGACGGCCTGGCCCGTGCGACGAGCAGCGGGCCGCGCGGGCCCGGCTGGCGCACTTTGGCGGCCCGGTGGACGATCTGCGCGACGCCTGGCTGGCCACGATCGCCGCCGCCGACCGGGCCGGTGCGCACCTGCACGGTGCGGGGCCACCCGGCCGGAGGCTGCCCTGGCAGGACGCGGTCACCGAGTGTTGGCGGACGCTCGGTCTGGTCTACGCCGGCCTGGCTGCCGATCGAGCATCGCCGGTGACCGCGACAGCAGGTGAGCTGCTCGCCGGGCTGCGCGCGGCTCGGGTCGACGCTGACCGGGCCGCCGCGCTGGCCGCCCGTACCCGGTGGCGGTTGGCGGCGGCCGAGGACCGGCTGCGGCGTACCCACATCGTGGCGGACGCGGTCGCGGCCCGGCACTTCGCGGCGGCCATCACCCGGTTGGACCTGGTCGTCACCCGGCTGGCGATCGGCGGCTGCCGCATCGACCGCTCGGTGGCGGCGTTGACCGGCGAGCCGGCCGCCCCCGCACCCAACGCGCCAAAAAGCAGCAGCACCAGCAGCACCAGCGAGATCGCACACGGCTGCCGGGTGGCGAGCGGCCTGGTGACCAGGCGACGCCGACGGAAGAACCCACTCACGATGATCAGGGGGCGACAGTGGTGAACGACCCGCACGCAGCGCTGCGCGGCCTTCTGACGGGACGGCTGCGCGGGCACGAACGGCGGCTGCGCCGTTTCACCGAGGCGGACTGGCGGCGGTACGCGGACCTGCTCGCCGGAGCGCTGCTGGTGGCGGTGCGGCGGCGGTTCGTCGCGGGGCAGGACCGGGCGCCGGTGATCCGGTTCGTGGCATCCGCGCGGGAACGCTACGACGTCACCGGAATGGACGTCGAGCCGGCGCTGGCCGAGGCGTTGGTGTGGGCGGCGCTCGGTGAACGCCCTCCGGTGCCCGACGACGCGCCGGCCATCGTCGCCCGGACGGTGCTGCTGCTCGGCCTGTTGGAGGACGAGGGCTGCACCGACCGGGAACGGGACGACGTCCTCGCGGCGGCGGCGCACACCGCCGACAACGCCGCACCGGGCGGGAACGAGCACCAGGCCGGCGCACGGGACCAGCAGGAGACCCACTAGGACGCCACCACCGGGGACCTTCCGCAGGATCGTCGGCCGGCGGACCAAGACCAAGACCAGGACGACAATTCCCCGACGACTCTGGCACGCTGGCGGGCGTCACGGCGGGGAGGAAGGGACCACGGGGTGGAAGGGCTCAGCCGCACCCAGCGGCCACTGGACCACGATCAGGTGCAACGCTTCGTCGCGGCGTCGTTCGGCGCGGACCGCCGGGTCGTGGACTGCGGGCCGATCCTGGGCGGCGGCTTCGCGACGGTGTGGCGGGTGGCGCTCGACGACGGGCGCGAGGTCGTGTTGAAGGTGGCACCACCACCCGACGCGCCGCTGCTGCGCTACGAGCGGGGGCTCGCCGCCGCCGAAGCCCGGTATTTCCGCCTCGTGGCCGCGCGTGCGCCGCAGGTGCCGGTGCCGCCGCTGCTGCACCACGGCGACGATCCGGAACTCGGCGAGTGGCTGGTCACCGGCCTGCTGCCCGGACGGTCGCTGCGGGAATGGTCGGAGGGCGAGCAGCACCTCGACGACACCCCGGCCCGCTACGACTTCGGCGTCGCGATCGCCGCGCTGCACCGGGTGACCGGCGACCACTACGGGTACGGCGGCGGCCGGGCGAGTGGCGCGACGTGGCGTACGGCCTTCGCCGCCATGCTCGACGACCTGCTCGCCGACGCGGCGGACTGGGACGTACGACTTCCCACCTCGCCGGCGCGGATCCGGGAGTTGCCCGAGCGGTACGCCTGGGCCCTGGACCAGGTACGCCGGCCGGCGCTGCTGCACTTCGACGGCTGGGACGGCAACGTGCTCGCCGAACCCGGGCCCGCGGGCACCCTGCGCCTGCGCGGGATCGTGGACGGCGAGCGGTTCCTGTTCGGCGATCCGCTGCTGGACCTCGTGTCACCCCTGCTGTATCGCAGGGTGGAGGACGACCCCGACCACCCGTTCCTGCGGGGCTACCGCGCCGCCGCGGCCGATCCGGTGGTCTTCGACGAGTCCACCCTGCGGCGGCTCAGCCTCTACCGCCTGCACCTGTACCTGTTGATGACTGTCGAGATGCCCAGCCGGGGAATCACCTGGGAGAATCGCCCGGACCGGTTCGAGCGGCTGGCCGACCTGCTTGATCAGGAGCTGACCGAGCTGCGGCGTGCGAGTCCGTCGGCCATCGCAGGCGGTACCGGCTGACGTCCTCGGAGGCGGCCACGCCCGCCCTC
This sequence comes from Micromonospora sp. NPDC005197, assembly GCF_040608295.1. Lineage (NCBI taxonomy): Bacteria > Bacillati > Actinomycetota > Actinomycetes > Micromonosporales > Micromonosporaceae > Micromonospora > Micromonospora sp. NPDC005197. The sequence continues at coordinate 12,908 of NZ_JBEXHY010000088.1, forward strand.
ATGAACATCGTCAGCACGGCGTCGCGCGCCCGCCGCTCGCGGGCGCCGGTCGGAAACTTCAGGCTGCCGGTACGGCGAGCGAGCCCGGCGACCGTCGCCACCCGTGGCTCACGCAGCTGTTGGAAGCTCACGAAGGCGTCACCGACGTCTTCTGCCGAGGCGAGACACCGGGCCAGGACCAGGGCGTCTTCGAGCGCCATGGAGCTGCTCTGCCCGTCGTGCGGCGGCATCGCGTGCGCCGCGTCGCCGACCAGGCACATCCGACCGCGGCTCCACCGCGCGGGCGGGACGAGGTCGTGCACCGGCCACCGGATGATCGGGCCGGTGCTGGCGTCGATGATGGCGGGGATCGGCGGGTGGTCTGAGCCGTGCAGCTCGACGAGCCGCTGCCGCCACCGGTCCATCGGATCAGCCCGTGGCCCCGCCACCACCTCCCCCTCGCCCGTGAGCAGGCTCTGGAACCAGACCACCTCGCCGTCCGGCAACGCCTGATAGCCGAAGAACGCGTTGGCGCCGAACGTCAGCCGCAGCACTCCGTCCGGTGCGATCCCGTCGACCTGCGGGGCCGAGCCGCCGCCGTCGAGGACTCCGGTGAATCGAGCCGGCGGATGCTCGGGGAACATCGTCCGACGCGTGTACGAGTGCACCCCGTCGGCGCCGATCAAGAGGTCACCGCTGTGACTGGATCCGTCGGCGAGGGTGGCGACGACCCGGTCGTGCCCGTCATCGCGCAGCCCGACGACCCGCTCACCCTCGACGATACGGACGCCGGCGCCACGGGCCGCCTCGCGCAGCACCTCGCCGAGCCGGTCCCGGCGGATCAGCGTGCTCACCTGGTTGTTGCTGCCGATCTCCCGTCCCCGGTGGTCGTAAAAGGAGATGCGGTCAGTCGGCGTGCCGGCGGCGTCGACCGCGGCGAGCAGGCCCAGGTCGCGCAGCACGGTACGGCCGTTGTCGGCCAGGCTCAGGTGCGACCCGAGGGGCCGCTCGCGCGGCGGCCGGGCCTCAAGAACCGTCACGCGCCAGCCGATCCGGCGCAGGAAGAGACCGACTGCCGTTCCGGCGATTCCCGCCCCGACGATGACGGCGTGCGCGGGATTGATCATGTCGGGCCAGCCGTCATCGGTGGCCCGAAAGGACTCGTCGTACCCATTTTGTGCCCCCGTGTGGCGGGTGCTGTGGGCACGTCCGCCGCCCCGACCGTAATCACGGCGGCCATCGTGGTCAAGACAGCAAGATCCATCAATGTGAGGGTTGACACCGGCATAGACGGCCGGAATGCTGTGGGGGTCCTGCTAACCGAGGCGGGGCCACGTATCCGGGGGAGTCGGTCTTTCACTGCATTCGCCTGTGCGCGGCTCCATGGCCATCACTGGAAGTCTCTCCGCCAGCGAATGCTCCGAATAGGACGGCCGTCGTCCATGGTCGCTGTCGGGTGCTGCGGTACTGCCGCGAAGAGCATCCGAAGTAGGGCCTGGGCAATTGTCGCACCAGCTCGGTCGATCGCTGGTCGGACTGCTGCACGGTGATTCCACCCGTCATCCGACGGTGGCGCGTCATGCACCCCTAAGCACGGCGCAGGGCCGCGGCCTCACTTCCGACAACCGTATTCTTCGGGAGGTGTCGTGATGAAGAACAACTCGGCCGGCTGACGCAACCAATTATCTTTCGTCCCGATGAGCGTGTGTCGCGTCGCGGCACACGCTCATCGGCAGCGCAACCGTTCCCGCTCGGGAAGGAACAGGTGTGACCCCGGAGACGACCTACCCGATGACCCTCGGCCAACTATCGGTCTGGCGGGACATCGAAAAAATGCATCCGGAGAAGTGGTGGGAGGGCAACCTCTGCTTTTCCTGGTCGTTGCCGGAAAATGTGACCGCGGCGGACGTCTGGCGCGCGGTCGGAGCACTCGGCATGCGGCACGCCTCGCTGCGCACGACGTTCGACGTCGAGGACCCGGGAGATCCGCGCCAGCGCGTCGCGGTGGATTCCCCCGCCGACGTGGTCGAGGCGGTACGACAGCCCGACGGCGAGACGGGGATGTCCCGGATCGAGACCGAGGAGATCCAGCGGCCGTTCACGCTCACCACCGACCTGCCGTGGCGGGTGTGGCTGACCGAGAGCGACGGCCGCCCCCGTGAACTGTTGGTCGTCATCCACCATATGGCGGCCGACGGCGCGGGCATCAACACCATGGAGCGGGACTTCTACGCCCTGCTGGCCGGGGAGGCGCTGCCACCGGCGCCGCAGCCGGCCGACCTCGCGACGCGGCAACGGTCCGGCGAGATGGACGCCAGACTGCTCGCCGCGGAGTCGTACTGGCGCAAGGTGCTGGCGGGGGCACCCCGGCGGACCCCGCCCGCGCCGGGGCCGGTGCTCCGGGCGACGATGCACACCGGCATCCCCGAGCCCATCCTCCGCCAGGCGGCGCGCGGCATCGGCGTGACCGTGGCAGGGGTGCTGCTCACCGCGTACTGCCGGGCGATCATCGCGACGGGCACCACCAGCACCCCGGTCCTGCTCTACCCCATGTCGTCCAACCGTTTCGACCCGGCGGTTACGTCGCTCGTCACGTCGATGAACCAGTGGGTGCCGCTGCTGGCCGCGCCGGAACCGGACGAACCGTTCGCGCACACCGCGCGCGCCCTGTACGTACGGAACATGCGGGCCCTCAAGCACGGGGTCTACGACCCGGACACGGTGGCGCGGATTCGCGAGGACGCCGAACGGGAGGGCGGCCCGCTCGACCCGGGGTACCACTTCACCTTCCTGCTGCCCCCGATGGTGGTGCAGCCGCCGGAGACGATCCAGGAATCGCGGATCGAGTGGCACGTGCCGATCCGCTCGACCGGGCCCGGCTTCTACCTGATGGCCAACGCCGACACGACGGTCCGGCTGACCGTGCGGGTGATCCGCGAAGGCTACCAACGCGCGGAACTCGACGCTCTGCTCGTCGCCATGCGTGATGACCTGCTGAAGCTGGTCGGCACGAGCGCGGAGGCCGCCGGATGACCACGACCGCGCCGCCCACCACCCCGGCGGTCACGCCAAGCCTGTGGCGTCACCGGGACTTCATGACGCTGTGGACCGGCCAGACCCTCAGCGAGACCGGTTCCGCGGTGTCCACCCTCGCCGTCCCGCTCATCGCGGTGTCCGTGCTGAACGCGTCCACGTTCTCGGTGAGCCTGCTCCAGGCCGCCGGGATGGCGGCGTACCTGCTCGTCGCGCTGCCGGCTGGGGTGATCGTCGACCGGATGCGCAAGCGGCGGCTGATGGTGTTCTGCAACCTGCTGCGGGCCCTCGCGATGGGCACCATTCCGCTGGCCTTCTTCGCCGGTGAACTCACCATGGCGCAGTTGTGGCTGGTGGCGGCCCTGTGCAGCGTCTGCTCCGTCTTCTTCGAGGTGGCCTACCAGTGCTACCTGCCGACGGTGGTGCGCTCCGACCAGCTGCTGGACGCGAACGGCAAACTCAGCACCACGTACTCGGTCGCTCAGGTGGCGGGTATCGGGCTCGGCGGAGGACTGGTCGCGGTCTTCGGTGCGGCGCGGACGGTCCTCATCGACGCCGCCTCGTTCGCGGTCAGCGCCGTCTCGCTGCTGCTGATCCGCCGCAAGGAGCCGGAGGTGGCCGTACCGCAGGGCCCCCGGCCGCGGCTGCGGGAGGAGATCTCCGCCGGCCTGGCCTTCGCCTTCCGGCATCCGGTGCTGCGGAAGATCGTCGCGGCCAGCGGCACCCTGAACGTGTTCAGTCAGGTGATCTACGCCCTCTCGGTCATCTACCTGGTCCGGGTCCTCAAGCTGACGCCGGCCGAGGTGGCCGTGCAACTGGCGCTGGGCACGGCCGGCGGCATCGCCGGCGGACTCGCCTCCGGCAGGCTGGCTCGACGGATCGGCACCGCCCGCATCATCTGGGTCTCCCTGCTCGGGCTCGGCTGGACGATGCTGCTGGTGCCGCTGGCCGAGCCCGGCTGGCGGGTCGCGTTCTACACCGTCGGCATGACCGGCTTCGCCGCACTCTGCGCGATCTACAACGCGGCCCAGATCAGCTACCGGCAGCAGATGTGCCCGCCGGAACTGCTCGGCCGCCTCACCGCCGGGGTCCGCTGGATCGTGTGGGGCGCCCTGCCGATCGGCGCGGTCCTCGGTGGTGTGCTGGGCACCTGGCTCGGCGTCCGCGAGACCCTGGTGATCGCCGCCCTCGGCGTCTGGGCCTCCGGGCTGTGGGTCTACTTCTCGCCGCTGCGGAGAATGCGTGACTTCACGCCCGTCCCCGAGCCGGCCAGCCAGGCCTGACAGCGAGGCGCCGGCGAGGCGCGGAGACGTCAGCGGTTCGGGCCGGCCAGCGCCGCCCACGTACGCGCCACCCCGGTGGGCAGGTCGGTGACGGGGTGCCAGTCCAGCATCGCCGACGCGCGTCGGACGTCGAGCCAGATGTCGCGCCGGTCGAAGGCCCGACGGTCCGCGTACCGGATGGTCAACGGCCGACCGACGGTCGCCCTCACCACCTCCAGCAGCTCGGCGAGGGAGGTGGGATGGCCGGCGCCGACGTTGAGGACGGCGCCGTCGAGCGCCTCGCGGGTGTCGCGGTCCAGGTGACGGTCCCACACTGCCAGCAGGGCGGCCACGACGTCGTCGATGTAGACGTAGTCGCGACGGGTGACCGGGTCGCCGAACACCTGCAACGGCCGGTGCGCGGCCGCAGCCTCCAGCCAGTGCGACACCACGCCGAGCCCACCCTCGGCGCGCTGGCCGGGCCCGTACACGTTGGACGGCCGCAGCACGACCGGCCGGAGGTGGTCGGCGGCCTCGCGCAGGGCCTGCTCCTGGGCCAGCTTCGCCCGGCCGTAGACGCTGTCGGGGCCGAGTGGGCCGGTCTCGTCCACCGGTGGCGGCACATCCGGCCGGTACGCCGTCCCGCCGGATCCCAGCAGGACGAAGGTGGGACGGCGGGCGCCCAGCTTGCACGCCTCCAGTGCGGCGGCGAGGGCACGCTGGTCCAGCTCGACGAGTTCGGGCTGGCTGACGGCCCTCTTCGGCGTGACCGTGCCGGCGGCCCAGAAGACCAGGTCCGCCCCCCTGATCGTGTCGGCGTAGCGGTGTTCCTCGACGGCGTTGCGGGGTCGGGTCACCCGGTGCGGAGGCAGGCGGCGGCGTTCGAGCGCACGGCACAGACTGGCGCCGATGAAACCGTCCGACCCGACGACCACCGTGACCGGGGCGGGGACGGCGCTCACCCCGGGACCTCGGTCTGCACGGCGCGGGTCGCCAGGTCGGCGGCGTAGTCGGCGGTCCCCTCACGGGCGGCCAGCAGGTTGCGGTGCAGGGTCTCCAGCAGGTCGAGGGAGTATCCGCTGTCGCGCCACTCCTGCTCGGTGACGCCGTAGCCCAGCCGACGCCACAGGTCGGCGTTGACCTGCTCGTGCGCGCCGAAGGGCGCCAGCAGCACGATCGGCGTGGCCGACCAGAGCGAGTCGATCAGGGTGCCCCCGCCGGTCTTGCAGAGCATGGCGACGCGGTGTCGGGCGAGGTCGAACGAGTCGTGGTACGCCGCACCCCGTCGGTACCGCACCGCGCCGTCCGGAAGGATCTCGCCGAACGGTGGGAAGCCGTCGTCCTGCCAGGCCTCCCACTCCGGGTCGATCATGAAAGCCCGGCAGCCGGGGGGCAGCTCGGACACGTCGGCCGGGTCGTGGGTCACCACGTCGACCAGCAGCCCCGCCCGGGCGAGATCCGCCGCGCGGTCCCGGTAGGTGCCCAGCCCCCAGCCGCCGCCGTGCGCCAGCAGGCGGGGCTCCCGCCGCTGCCACGGCACCGGGTCCTCGTCGCCGACGCGGATGCTCGTCGGCGCGGTGCCCCGCTCGGCGTCGAACATCCACACGTGACGGAAGCGCTCTGTGCGGGCCCGGAAGAGGTTGAAGGAGGCGGTCGGCGCGGCGTCGAGGTGACAGATGTCCACCCGAGGCGTTCGGGACGTGAGCGCCTCGTACCGTTCGACGACGGGCACCCAGAAGCCGGAGAAGATCACCACCTGGTCCACGTCCGCGGCCCGCCACCGGTGCAGCAGTTGATCGACCGCAGCGTCGTCGAGCGCCGGCATCTGATCACGCACCATGCGCTGGGCGGCCACGGCGAGCTTGAAGTTTCCTCTGAAGGCCAGCTTGGCGGCCCTCAGCCGGTCGAGTTCGTCGGGTCGCAGCAGCCGCTCGAACACCTCCACGCGCACCTCGATCCCGAGGGCCCGCAACCGACCCGCCAGGATGAGGGCCGGTACGTGGGTGCCGAGCGTGGCGCCCGACGTCAGCAGCACAGTCGCCATCGTTGCTCCGATCGTGGGAGTCAGGTGACGAGACTCGGGGCGCCGGTCGTCGCGACGAGCAGGTTGCCCACCTGCGCTTCGAGGGCGACCCGGGCCGCGTCGTCCGGGGCGAACACGGCGAGAAAGAGCCGTCCACGGGGCGGGGTGAGCGTCCCCGAGGCCAGCGGCAGCACCCCCGGGTCGTCGCCGCGAAACAGCAGCTTCGCCTCGTCCAACGCGGACACCAGCCCGGCCACCGTGTCGCCGGGCCGCACCGGCGTCGTGCGGCAGCGCAACCAGGAGTGCAGGCCGACCGTCCGGGCCCGCCGGTCGAGGTGCAGGTTCAGCAGACCCATCGATCGTCGGGCGTTGACCTCCAGCACCGGTACGACCGTGCCGTCGCCCAGCCGCAGTCCGTCGACGCAGACCGGCCCGGTGTAGCCCTCGGCCGCGAGCGCCGTCCCGACCCGCGCGATCACCTCCCGGTGCGCGGTGGTGTCGAGGCTCGCGTGCTGATCCGCGGGGAGCGGACCGGAGCCGCGGTAGGCGAACTCGGCGTTGTCGACGTGCTGTACGCCCCGCCACCGCACCGCGCCGCTCGGGTCGACCTCAAGGTGGGTGGAGAAGCTGGACGCCTCCGCGAAGAGGGGTTGCACCAGCAGCTCCACCCGAGCCCCGCGCGCGACCTGCCGCTCCAGGTGCCGGACGACCGTGTCCAGCACCCGAGGGTTGCCGACCCGCAGGGCGCCCCGGCCGGCGACCCCGTACGGATCCTTGAGCACGACGTCGTCCGGCGCGTCCTCCACCAGCCGCCGCACCTGCCGGGGCGTGGTGGCCAGGACGGCGGCGCCGGGCAGGCCGGCGTCCCGAACCAGGTCGTTCGACCAGACCTTGGAGTTGACGCGGGCGACGACCTCGACGGCGGGGACCGTGGCACGCAGGCCGAGTCGGCGCACCGCCACGGAGGTGTCCGGCCGGACGGCGTAGAACGCCGCGGCCCACCCGGACATCTCCGGCAGGGACGTGCCACCAGCCGACGCCAGCCGCTCCTCCACGGTGGCGTCCTGGTGACCCGGCACGGCCGCGACCCGTGGTGCGATGCCGGCGACCGCCAGCGCCTCGACCAGGGCCTCGTCCATCGGCTCGGCGGTGAGCAGCAGATCGCCCGGAGCGCACCCGACCGCCAGCAGCTCGTCCATGCCGCGACGTCCCCGGCTGCCACCTGCCGCCGGGCCGGCGGGCAGCCCGGCGAGATCCTCCGGCCGCCACGCCGCCTCCGCGTCGAACGAGCCGAAGTGAACGGTCCCGCTCACCTCACCGACCATCGCCGTCGAGGGCGAAATGGCAGAACGCCTTCACCGACTCCAGGTGGATGCTGTCCAGCGACTCGAAGTCGATCTCGACGTCGAACTCCTCCTCGACGGCGAGCAGGAACGTGATCATGTGCAGCGAGTCGATTCCGAGGTCGAGCAGCAGATTCGTGTCCGCCGTCACCTCCTGGGCCAGCGCCGGATCCTCCAGAACCCGCGCGAGCAGGACCGCCATGCGGGTGACCACCTCTGCCATGCGTTCACTCCCCGCTCAGGTAGAGAAGGATGCACTTCGAGCACACCGGCATGAGGCCGCTGTCGCGCAGGATGCCGCGGACCCGGGTGAACCGCTCGCTCTGCCAGATGTCCTGCATGGACTGCTCGCTCAGGTCGCCGATGACGAACTCGGGGAAGAACTTGCACGAGCTGACCCGGCCGTCGGCGTGGATCTCGATCCGGTTGGACACCGCCAGGCAGCGGCTGCGCCGCTGGGCGGGACGGGACGTGCCGCGGATGAAGTCGTCGATCTCATCCTGCTCGACCTGCGGCTGGTAGCGCACCCGCAGATCCCACACCCGGCTCGCCAGCCGGGCCATCGACTCCTTCAGCACCGGCAGGTACTGCTCGGGCAGCGCATAGGTGTACGAGTGCCACGTCGGCTTGTCGCCCGGCTCCGGTGGGTTGAGCCACGAGAACGACTCCTCGTAGAGCCGGTCCATCGCCGACGCCGTCTCCGGGCTGATGTACCAGGGCAGCAGCCAGTAGACCGAGTTGAAGCCGGTCTGCTCGGCCCACTCGGTGAACTCGTACATGCGGCCGACCATGTCCTCGCTGACCATGCACGCGACGGACAACTCGCCCTGGTACTCGCCGCGCCGTTGGAGGTCGAGCATCGCCTCGACGTTGCGCAGGGTGCGCCGGAACGATCCCTTGCCCCGCAACGCCTCGTGCTCCGGCTCGAAGCCGTCCAGGCTGACCAGCAGGTTGAGTCGTGGCCCGATGGCCAGCAGGTGTTCCGCGTTGCGCTCCATCAACAGGCCGTTGGTGCACATGTTGACGACTCGCGGCACGGCGCCCAGCAGCTTGGCGATCTCTCCGAACCGGGAGTGCATCAGGGGCTCACCGCCCCACAGAAAGACCTTCGCCTGCTCGGGCGCGGTCGTCTCCAGCACGTCCCGGACGACGTCGAGGTCGAGTTCGGAACGCCTGCGCTGGCTGTCGTAGTTGTGGAAGAACCCCTGCTCATTCCACTGGAAGCAGTGGTGACACCGCAGATTGCACCGGTAGGTCAGCTGCATGCTGACCTCCTGCGGCAACGCGGTGGCGTAGAGGGGGTCCGCCGCCAGATTGCGGCGCGTCGCCGACCGGATCGCCACCGTCCGGCGCAGATCGTGCAGTTCCCCGGACGTGAAGACCTTGTTGGTACGTGGGTAGGACATGCAGGCTCCCCGCTCGTCTGCCACGAAACGGTCACTCCTGCGCGGGGCAGGGGACATCGCTTCGCCAGATTCGTGATTGGATCGGGGGCCGTTCGCATCCCTACATGCGCACGAACCCCCGGTATCACACAAGGAACCGGCGGCGGCAGTCCGACGTGGATGTGAGTGTCCTGCTCACCCCCCGCCACGGGTCGTTCACCACACTGACACATGAGGTCTTCGTCGTAAACCCCGAGTGCTCGGCCTTTCGGCCACTCGGCTGCGCCTCAGCGCAGGGCGCGGAACAGCAGCAGGTAGGCGCAGTAGCCCAGCGGCACCAGCAGGAAGCAGATCAGGAACCCGAGCGGCAGGTACCGGGGTGGGGTGCCGGCGACCATGGCGGGTCTCCCCCATCGGCCCAGCACCAGGTACCCGCCGAAGAACGCCAGCGCCGGCAGCCCCGCACAGGTCCACGCGCCGAGGGTGAAGCCGTCGACCAGGCCGACCCCGGAGGCGAGCACGAGGGTCAGCATGAGCACCCCCGCCGCCGCCCCGCACGCGGCGTAGACGGCGACCGCCCGCGCCAGCGGCGACCACGTCGGCAGCAGCGCCGGCCGTTGGGCAAGCAGCTCGGCCTGCTGCCCGTGCCGGTCGGCCTCGTCGGCCATCCGCCGGGCCAGCTCCAGCTCCACCACCGGGTCGACCGCCGCCGCCCGCTGCGCCGGCACCCCGGCGCCCGCCGGGCTCACCGCCGTCGGCAGCGCCAGCGGCGACTGCACGACCGGCAGCTCGGGGTACGCCCCGACACCCGCCCGCCCCGGCACGCCGGCTGCGCCGGCGGACCCGCCGTCCCCCGATCCGCTGACGATGGGCGAGCCGGACCCCGCCGGCGGACCAGGCCAGGTGGCGGGGTCACCGGCCGGGCCGGACCCCGTCGGCGAGCCAGACCAGGTGCCCGGGTCACCGGGCGAGCCGGTCGGCGGCGGCGAGCCGGTCCAG
>NZ_JBEXHY010000089.1:0-22485 GCF_040608295.1 Micromonospora sp. NPDC005197
CCGGTGGCGGGGTCGTGGGCGATGTCAGCGATAACATCGCTGACATCGCCACCCGCGCGTGATCAGATCTATGACCCGCGCCGCAGCCGCCGCCGAGCCCATGAGCGCGCACTCCGGTCGCCGACGTGCACCTCGCGCGCCCGGTCCGGGAATCGTGTTATCGATAACATTCGACGTTTCGCGGTCGCCGCGCGCACGGTCTCGACCCAGCGCGTCTCGTGGGCGCCCGCGCCTCCGGCGTCGCGGCCAGGGTCGGGGTGGGGACTCCGCGGCGATCCCGCGGTGGTGATCGACTCCAGGTTGGCGATGTCGCGGTATCCGGTCGGCGGGACACCGCGACATCGCCGAGCTGGGGTCGATCATGCGCCCCGGCCCGGCCCCGAAGGGCCGGACCGGGGCGGGCCGGGCGGGTCAGGCGGGCCGGGAGGGTCAGGCGCGAGGGCCCGTCGGGTCAGGCGGTCCGGCCGCGGTTGTAGAGCGCCTTGGCCCAGAGGAAGCAGGCCACCGTGATGACGGCGCACCAGGCGACCGCGAGGATCCCGTTGCTGCCGATTCCGGTGCCGAGCAGGAGGCCCCGGAGGGTTTCCATGACCGGGGTGAAGGGTTGGTAGTCGGCGAACAGGCGTACCGGCGTCGGCATGGAGTCGGTGGGGACGAACCCGCTGCCGAGAAATGGCAGGAGCACCAGCGGCATGGGCAGGTTGCTGGCCGTCTCGACGCTCTTCGTGACCAGGCCGAGGGCGACCGACAGCCAGGTGACCGCGACGGTGATCATGGTGAGGACGCCGATCGCGGCGAGCCATTCGACGGCATTGGCGGTGGGACGGAACCCGACCAGCAGCGCCACGCCGGTGACGGCCGCGAGGCTGAACATCGTCTGGAGCACGCTGCCCACGACGTGGCCGGTGAGAACCGACGGCCGGAAGATCGCCATCGTACGGAAGCGGGCGATGATGCCCTCGGCCATGTCCATGGCGACCGAGATCGCGGTGCCCTGCGCCGCGCTGGCCACCGTGATAAGCAGGATGCCGGGGGTGACGTAGTTGGCGTAGTCGCCGCGGTCGCCGGAGGGTCCGAGGCCGGCGCCGAGGGTGCCGCCGAAGACGTAGACGAAGAGCAGCAGAAGGATGACCGGGATGCCGACGAGCATGAGGGTCAGCGAGGGGTAGCGCCGCATGTGCAGGAGGTTGCGCCGCAGCATGGTGTTCGAGTCGCGCAGGGCGAGGTTGAGGGTGCTCATCGCGCGGAGGCCCTTTCGTGACCGGACCGCCCGGCCCGGGTGTCGGGGTGGCTGTCGGGTTGGTCGGCTCGGCTGTCGGGTTGGCCGGTGAGGGCGAGGAAGACGTCGTCGAGGTCGGGGGTGTGCACCGCGAGGCCGGCCACGGTGATCGCGTCGCGGTCGAGGTGGTCGAGGACGGACCGCAACGAACCGACCCCACCGTCGCTCGGCACCTGGAGGGTCAGCGCGGCGTCGTCCCGGGTGGCCGCCGCGAACGTACGGGCCGCCGAGTCGAGCCCCTCCTGGTCGGCGAACCGCAACACGACGTGGCCGCCCGGGATGAGCCGCTTGAGCTCGTGCGGGGTGCCCTCGGCGATCAGCCGGCCGTGGTCGAGGAACGCGACGCGGTCGGCGAGCTGATCGGCCTCCTCCAGGTACTGGGTCGTCAGCAGGATGGTGACGCCCTCGGCGGCGAGGGCCCGGATGATGTGCCACATGGCGCGGCGGCTGCGCGGGTCGAGGCCGGTCGTCGGCTCGTCGAGGAAGATGACGCGGGGGTCGCCGACCAGGGTCATCGCGAGGTCGAGCCGACGGCGCATGCCGCCGGAGTACGTCGCGGCCGGCTTGTCCGCCGCCTCCGTGAGGTCGAACTGCCCGAGCAGGTCGGCGATCCGTCGCCGACCCGTCGCCCGGTCCAGATGACACAGGTCGGCCATCAGGTTCAGGTTTTCCCGACCGGTGAGCAGGTTGTCCACGGCGGAGAACTGGCCGGTGACGCCGATCAGCTCACGAACCGCGTCGGGCTCACGGGTCACGTCGTGGCCGAGGACGCGGGCGTGGCCGCCGTCCGCCCGGAGCAGGGTGGAGAGGATCTGCACGGTGGTGGTCTTGCCGGCGCCGTTCGGGCCGAGCAGCGCGAAGATCGTTCCCTCGGTGATCATCAGGTCGATGCCGTCGAGCACGACCTTGTCACCGTAGGACTTCCGCAGCTCCGTGGTGACGATCGCGGGTTTCCTGCTGCTGGTCATGGTCTCCTCATTTGTGGTCGGGGGTCGCGGCGGATCAGGCACGGCGGATCGTGATGTCGCCGTAGGAGGTGTTCGCGCGGATCTCGACCGTCTCGTCGGTCTCGGCCGGGCTGTCGGTCGACTCGAGCGCGTTGTGCACGCGCCCGTGCCGGGAGCTGACGTCGAGCCAGGCGGTGGTGCCGCGCCGGACCCCGACCTCGATCGCGCCGTACGAGGTGTGCGACTCGACCGACCCGCGTACGACCTCGCCCAGCCGGACGTTGCCGTACGCGGTGCGTGCCGCCACCGAGGCCATCGACGCGTCCACCGTGATGTCGCCGTACGCGGTGTTGACCCGGACGTCACCGCCGCTGCGGCCGATCCAGCAGTCACCGGAGGAGTTCTTGATCTCCGCGGTGCCGTCGACCGCGCCGAGGCGCACCTTTCCGGAGGAGGCCTTCACCCGGGCGGAACCGGTGACACGCTCCACCGCGACCTCGCCGTGGCTGCTGTCGATCTCCAACGGCCCGGTCTCCTCGAGCCGGATCCCGCTGCCGGTCTTGATGCGACACTCGCCGAGCCGCCCCTCGCCGCGGAACGCCGCCCACGCCGCCTCGGCATGCAGCCGTGTCCCGCTCGGCACCTCGATGAGGACGTCGACCGAGGGGCCGGAGCCGAAGCCGTATCGGCGCCAGCTCTTCGGCACCCTGATCCGCAGGAGCCCGGCGGCGTACTCGACGGTGGTCTGCTCCGCGGCGCTCACGTCGGCCTTGCTCGACGGGTCGCGGGGGCGCACCTGCACCACCGTGTCGGTGCGGTCGGTCGCAGCGATCCAGGCGTCCCCGACGGGCAGCTCGACCTGGACGGAAATCGGTTCTGGCGTATCGAAAACAGGCATGGTGGTCTCCCGGGAGGTGCGTGGCGAAGGCGAGCGGAATCGGAAAGGGGCGCGGCGGTCAGCGCGCCCAGCCGGTGACGTGCTGGCCAGGCCGCGGCGGCTCCAGCCGGCGCGGTGGCTGGCGATCCGTGCCGCCGGCCGCGACGGCGGCGGCGACGGCTCGCACCAGCCAGGCGTTGACGGACAGCCCGGCCCGGCTGGCGGCCCCGTCGACGCTGGCCTTGAGATGGTCGGGGAGGCGGAGGTTGATCCGGGACGTGCCGCCCTCGTCGCCCTCGGGCGGGAGCAGCGGCGCCGGCGCCGGAGGCGGTTCGCTGACCGCATCCGTGCTGTCCGCCGGCGGGTTCGCGGGCGTCACCACGAAATTGGGCTCGCGCCCGCGCAGCCGGACGTGCACCGACCCGGGGGCGAGATCGCGGGTGATCTCGTCGGCCGCGTCGGACAGAGCCTCGAGCAGCGTGAGGTGGGTCGCCGCCTCCAGTTGGGTGAAGAGTCGCTCGGCCAGCACCCGACCCTCCGGGTCGACGCCCTCGGCGGCCACAGCGAACTCGTTGCGCAGGTTCTCGACGTACGGCCTCAAGTCCATGGCACCATCATGGCACCACTTTGGCTCAGGATGCAACAGCCGTGGCTCAACTTGCTGCCATGACGTTCATCGTCGATCGCTGGTGCGACGCTCCGGCCCCCCGAACACGCGGCGGACCAGCCGGTTCGCGACCTCCTGCGTCAGCCCGGTGGCCACCAGCAGATCGCTGACGGTCGTCCGGACCTGCGCCACCACGACGGCACCGGAGAAACCGACCCCCTCCCGGTAGGCGTCACCGGCGGCGCACACCGCCCGCAGGGCCTGCTCCCGCGCCTGGGTGGGTTCGTGACCGGCGGCGAACTGCCGCTTGAGCACGCGTACCGCCTCGGCGAGGTCGGCGACGGCCTCCGGCAGCTGCCTCGGGATCGGCTCACCGTCGTCGATCACGGTCACCGCGCGGCGGATCAGCGTTCCGGCGTTGCGCATCGCCCGGTCGATCGGTCCCGCCGCCTGCGCGTACCGGCCCACCGGCCCGTGCCGCTCATGCCAGTGCACCGGCGAGAGGGTGCTGGCCTCCCGGGCCCCCTGGGTCGCCTCGACCAGCGCCCGCAGCTCGTCCTTGTTCTCCCGCAGCTGCGTCCGGGCGGCCAGCGCACGGGCGATGTCGCGGTCGGCCAGCGCGCCAGCGGTGGCGTCGAGCTGGGTGCTGAGCAGGTCCAACGCCGGGCGCGCGGCCCGGTTGAGCACCCGCAGCGGGCTCAACGGCAAAAGGACGGCGGTGACCAGCAGCGCCACCGCTCCCCCGACGAGAGCGTCCACGAAGCGGGGAATCTCCAGGTCCCGCACGGACGGACTCAACGTGGCGATGAGCACCGCCGTCGCCCCGGCCTGGATCACCGCCGCCGCGCTGCCGGCGAGGAACAACGCGACGAGGATCGCCAGCACGACGATCAGGGCGAGTTGCCACCACCCGGTGCCGGTGACCGTGAGCAGCAGGTCGCCGACCAGCACCCCCACGGTGACGCCGATGATCAACTCGACGGTGCGACGCAGCCGTTGCCCGACCGACGCGGCGAGGGTCGAGACCGCGGAGATCGGCGCGAACACCGGCTGCGAGACGTGCAGCACGTGGCGCACCACCAGCCAGGACAGCGCCGCAGCCAGACCGGCCTGCAGAGCGAGGCCGCCGACGCCCCGTACCCGCCGCGCCCGCTCCCGCAGCGTGCCCCACAGGCGGGCGCGGAGCCGGGCGACGGTCGTCGGCGCAGCGGCGTTCGCTCCCGCGCCGGCCCGCGCCGCGGCGCCCCCGTCCGTAGCGGGCCGACCGGCAGCGACCATGGCGGCGGCTACCCCGCCGTACCCCGATCAATCCTGGCCGCCGGGCGCGGCCACGCGCGAGCGCGCCGCGCCCGGCGGCCGACGGCGGTCGCGCTCAGCGCGCGGAGAGCATCTTCTCGGCGTACGCCCAGAGCCGGTCCGCGGCGACCGGGTCGATTGCGTGGTCGGCGACCCCGCCGGTGGCGTTCGGGCCGCCGGGCACCACCTCCGCCTCCTGGTTGTCGACGAAGTACCGGCCGCCGATGCCGTCGAGCAGGGGTGACGCGGCGAGCAGGACGGTGGTCGCCGCTCCCTGGGCGGGCGTCTTGTAGTGGTCCGGCACGACGAGGTTGCCCGCCTCGTCCATCGCGCCGAACGCGCGCATCATGTCGTCGTCCAGGTGACGTTGCAGGTTGGTGTGGATGTACCCGGGGTTGAGGGAGTTGGCGGTGATCCCGTCCTTGGCCCACCGTCGGGTGATGCCGACCGCGAGCAGGACGTCCGCGGTCTTCGACTGCCCGTACGCCGACCACGGGTCGTACGGGCGCCGCTCGAACTGGGGGTCCTCGACGTCGAACGGAGCGCCCAGGTGCGCCCCGGAGCTGACCACCACGACCCGGGCCGCCCCGGCGGCACGCAGGTTGTCGTGCAGACCGACGGCGAGCGCGAAGTGCCCCAGGTAGTTGGTCGCGAGCTGGAGTTCCCAGCCCTGCGCGGAGAGCTGCCGGGTCGCAAGCGCCATGATGCCGGCGTTGGCGACCAGCGCGTCGAGCGGGCCCCGCCAGGCCGCGACGAAGGCGTCGACCGACGCCAGATCGGCGAGGTCGAGCGCGGCCGACCGGACGGCGCCCCGGGTGGCGTCGGTGGCGAACTCCGCGACGAGCGCGGCGGCCCGCTCGGGGTCACGGACCGCGACGGTGACCTCGGCGCCGGCGCCGGCCAGGGCGCGAACCGTCTCGACACCGAGGCCGGAGGCGCCGCCGGTGACGATCATCCGGCGCCCGGTGAGGTCCACGCCGTCGAGGATCTCGGCGGCGGTGGTACGGGCGGTGAACGACGTGGTGAGGCGTGGGTTCGCTGTCATGTCAGCCAGACTATGAACCTGAACCTGGACTGCCTATAGTCTAGGATCCGCGATACTTTAGTGATCGTCCAGGACGGTGCGGATGGATCCCCTTGAGGACGTACTGGCGTTGCTCGGTGCGACGAGTCACGTCTCCGCCGGCCTCGTCGCCGGAGGGCGCTGGGCGGTCCGGTTCGACCCACCGGCCGGCGCGAAGTTCAACGCCATCCGGCGCGGCCGCTGCTTCCTGCTCGTCGACGGCGAGCCCGAGCCGATCGGCCTCGCCGAGGGCGACTGCTACCTGCTGACCCGGCCGGTGGCCTACACGCTCTTCAGTGACGCCGACGCGCCGGTCCAGCCGGCGTACCCGATCTTCGCCGCCGCTGCCGACGGCGTGGCGCACGCGGGCGACGGCGACGACATGTTCCTCATCGGCGGCGCGTTCTCCCTGGGCGACCGGGGTCGCAGTCTCCTGTTGGACAGCCTTCCGCCGATCATCCACGTGCCCGCCGACACCCCCGCGGCCGCCACCATCCGGTGGGCGCTCGACGAGATCGACAGCGAGCTGCGGCAGGCACAGCTCGGATCGCGACTCGTCGCCGAACACCTGGCGCTCGTCCTGCTGATCCAGGTGCTGCGGCTGCACCTGGCCCGCGGTCCGCAGCACACGTCCGGCTGGCTGGCCGGGCTCGCCGACCCGGTGGTCGCTCCCGCGCTGCGGGCGATGCACGGGCGGCCCGCGCAGTCGTGGACGGTGGACGAGATCGCCCGCGCCGCGTCCGTCTCCCGCTCCACGCTCGCCGCCCGCTTCCGGCAGGTCGTCGGCGTGGGCCCGCTGGAGTACCTCACGCGATGGCGGATCGAACTCGCGGCGGACCGCATCCGCCGCGGCTCGGACACCGTCGCCACCATCGCCCTGGCCGTCGGGTACGGCTCGGAGAGCGCCCTCAGCGTGGCCTTCAAACGTGTCACCGGCGTCTCGCCGCGGACGTACCGCAGACAGGTGGCCGGGAGCGCCGGGACCGCATAGGGGTCACCCGTGCGGTGCGGCGCGTCGCCTGCGGGGTTGGGCGCGTCCGGGCGGGGTAGACCCCGGTCTGCCACGCGGGTGGTGGGGCCACCCGCGACTGGATCGCCGGCGCCGGGCGGTCGGACGCCTCGGGGGGCGACGGCGGATGGATCAGCGCGGGTGAGCGGGCCCGACACCCTCGGCGACATCGTGGAGCTGCGGGTGCCTTCTGCTGCCGTTCCTGCTGGTAAACGTGGCGATCTGGATGCGTCCGGCGAACCCCCGCTCGGAGGCCATGGTCAAGTCCCTGTGCCGGGTGCTGGCGGTGTTCGCGCTGGTGCCGGTCGTCGCGATCGGCCTGGTCTGGCGGCTGGAGTTGGCGCAACGCCTGCGGCACGCGCCGCCCGAGTGACGCTGATCGGAGGGCTTCCCGTCTCCGTACGCTGCGCGGAATCGCGGGGCAGAACCAGCCCACGGAGCGCGCCACACCGGCGCGGTTGACATCACCGCCCATGATTGTGGTCGCTGCCCGGAATCCTGATCGTCAGAGGCTGGAGGTCGACGTGGCTGCGGTGTCCCACCCGGTGTTCGCGCGGGTGTACGAAAGGCTCAGCGTCGCCATGGACCGCGCCGGCACCGCCGAGTTCCGCCGCGACCTGGTCGCCGGCCTGACCGGCCGGGTGCTCGAGGTCGGCGCCGGCAACGGGCGCATGTTCGCCCACTACCCGCGGACGGTGACCGAGGTCGTCGCGGTCGAGCCGGAACGCCGCCTGCGTGCCGCCGCCGTCCGGGCGGCCCCGGCCGCGCCGGTGCCGATCACGGTCGTCGACGGCCTGGCCGAGGCGTTGCCCGCCGCCGATGGCGAATTCGACGCGGTCGTGGTCGCGTTGGTGCTGTGCACCGTGCCGGACCAGGCCGCCGCGCTCGCCGAGATCCACCGTGTGCTGCGCCCCGGCGGGCAGCTGCGCTTCTTCGAGCACGTCGCCGCCGAGGAGCCCGGTCGCCTCCGTCGGGTCCAGCGGTTCTCCGACGCCACGCTCTGGCCGAAACTGTTCGGCGGCTGCCACACCGGCCGCGACACCACGGCCGCCATCGAGGCGGCCGGGTTCGCCATCGACGAGCTGCGTCGCTTCCGGTTCCCGGCCGGCAGTTCCAGCCCCTCCTCGCCGTGCGTGCTGGGTCGCGCGACCCGGCCGGAGCACCGGCTGCGCTGAGGTGTCATCGGGCCGTCCGCGAGGTTCAGCGCCTCGGCAGGCCGGCCAGCCAGTCGTCCAGGGCCGCCGGGCTCGCATCGCGGCAGCGTACGCCGCAGCGTCGAGCGGGCCTCACCAGCTGCTGCCGGGACAGGCCGGCCGCGTGCCGGGCCCCCCGTCGATAATCGCTTGCCGCACACGACGGGCGTCGCCAGAGTGGTGCCCATGACGTACTGACGGACACCACCCGCACCGCGCCGAGGCCGCTTCGCGCCGCTCGGTGCCGTACCGCCGTCCGTCCCCTTGCGATTCAGCGAGAAGTGAGCGTCGTTGTCTGAGCACCACTCCCCTCGGGAGTCCCCGTCCCCGTCCGCGCCGGCCACCATTGCCGTGTTCGCGTCCCCCGCGAGTTGGATCGAGTCCGCCGCGCTCGACCAGTGCCGGCAGGTGGCCGCCCTCGACGGCATGGTCCACGTTGCCGGGATGCCGGACCTACACCCGGGCAAGGGCGCCCCCATCGGCGCGGCCATGGCGTCGACCGTGCTGTACCCGTTCCTGGTGGGCTCGGACATCGGCTGCGGCATCGCGGTGTTCCCCATTCGACTCCGGCGCGTCGTACCCGAGCGGCTGGCTGCCCGGTTCCCCGACCTCGACCGCGCGCTCGACCCCGAGCGGGACGCCGACGATCCGGCCTGGACCGTCGTCGCGGGCGACGTTCCCGCCGGCCACCGGGACGGTCTCGGTACGGTCGGCCGCGGTAACCACTTCGTCGAGCTGGCTCGCGTCGACACCGTCTTCGCACCCGAGCACGCGCACCGACTCGGGCTGGCCACCGGTGACCTCGTCCTCGTCGTGCACAGCGGCTCGCGGGGCCTGGGTGAGCGGATCCTGCGCACGCACACCGAGACGCACGGGGCGGGCCCCGCTCCCGACCCGGCCGCGTACCTGGCCCGGCACGACGAGGCGGTGCGCTGGGGCTCGCTCAACCGGCGGCTGCTGGCCGCCCGGGTCGCGTACGCCCTGGGGGCCGAGCCGACCGAGCCGGTCGTCGACCAGTGCCACAACCTGGTCGAGGTGCGCGACGGCGTCTACCTGCACCGCAAGGGGGCGGCGCCCGGTGACGGCCGCGACGTGCTCGTCGCCGGTACGCGGGGTACCGCGTCGTACCTGGTGGCCGCCCACGCCGGGGCGGACGCCAACCACTCGGTGGCGCACGGCGCGGGCCGGAAGATGTCCCGTGCCGACGCGCTGCGCCGGGGCCGGGCCAAGCACACGGTCGAGGAGTTGCGGCGTACCCCGGTGGGTTCCCTGGTGGTGTGCGGCGACCGCCAGTTGCTCTTCGAGGAGGCGCCCACGGCGTACAAGCGGATCGAGCAGGTGATCGGCGATCTCGTCGAGCACCGGCTCGCCACGCCGGTGGCCACCACGATCCCCCTGGTCACCTACAAGACGCCGGATGTCGGGGCCGCGTCGAGGTCGGACCGGCGCGACAAGCGTCGCGGGCAGGGTCGGTCGTGAGCGCGCAGCTGCTGCTGTCCGCCGGCCGTGGGCCGCGGGAGTGCGCGTGGGCGCTGGCCCACCTGTTGCGCCGCCTGGAGGCTGACGCCACCCGGCAGGGCGTGACCGTCCAGCGGGTCCACGCGGTGCCCGGTGACCGTCCTGGCACCTACCGGTCGGTGCTGATTCGGCTGTCCGGCGCCGACGTCGAGGCGTTCGCCGCCTCCTGGACGGGGACGCTGTGCTGGCAGGCGCCCAGCCCCTACCGGACGAGCGCCGGTCGAAAGAACTGGTACGTGACCGCGCAACCGCCGCCGAGCGACGCACCGCCGACGACGTTCGCCGAGGCCGACGTCGACATCGTCGGCTGCCGCACCGGCGGTCCCGGCGGCCAGCACCGGAACAAGGCCAGCACTGCGGTACGCGCCACCCACCGCCCCTCGGGCCTGGTCGTGGTGGTGGACGACGAACGGCAGTTCAGTCTGAACCGGCGCATCGCCCTTGAGCTGCTGCGCCAGCGTGTCGAGCGCGGCGACGAGGCGGCCCGCCGCGCGGTCACCACCGCCCGTTGGCGCATCCACGACGACCTCGTGCGGGGCGACCCGACCCGCACCGAACGCCCGTAGGCCAGCGGGCTCAGACTTCCAGGACCGCGTCGGCGAAGGCCCGCGGCGCCTCCTGGGGCAGGTTGTGCCCGACGCCGCCGCCGACGGTCCGGTGCTCGTACCGGCCGGCGAACTGCTTGCCGTAGACACTCGGGTCCAGGTGGGGGGCGCCGTTGGCGTCACCCTCCAGGGTGATGCTGGGCACCGAGATCCTCGGCTTGCCGGCCAGGCGCTTCTCCACCTCGTCGTACTGCGGTTTGCCCTCGGCCAGGGCCAGCCGCCACCGGTAGTTGTGAATCACGATGTCGACGTGGTCGGGGTTGTCGAACGCGGCGGCGCTGCGCTCGAAGGTCGCGTCGTCGAACGTCCACCGCGGCGATGCGGTCTGCCAGATCAGCCGGGCGAAGTCGCGGCGGTTGCGGTCGTACCCCTGCCGGCCGCGCTCGGTGGCGAAGTAGAACTGGTACCACCAGGCGAACTCGGCCTTCGGCGGCAGCGGCGTCCGGCCCGACTCCTGGCCGTCGATCAGGTAACCGCTGACCGACACCAGACCGGAACAGCGCTCAGGCCACAACGCGGCCACGACATCGGCCGTACGCGCACCCCAGTCGAACCCGGCCAGCTTCGCGCTGTCGATGCCCAGGGCGTCCATGAGGGCGATGAGGTCGAGCCCCATGGCGGCCGGCTCGCCGTTGCGGACGGCGTCGTCGGATCGGAACCGCGTCGTGCCGTGACCCCGCAGGTACGGCACGACGACCCGGTGGCCGGCGTCGGTGAGCAGCGGTACGACGTCGACGAAGCTGTGGATGTCGTACGGCCAGCCGTGCAGCAGGATCACGGGAGCGCCGTCGGCCGGGCCGGCGTCCACGTATCCGACGTTCAGGACCCCGGCGTCGATCTGTCGCACGTCATCGAACAGTGCCATCGAACCGGTCCCCTTCCTCGGCTGATTCCGGCTGTCGAAACGCGGCTCCGGACCACCGGCCCAGCCCCGAAATCGTAGGAATCCACGAGCCGCCGGACAGCGAGTTGCGCAAGAACAGCAGCGCCGGTGAGCGGATCGCTAGAATGCGTCCGCGAACAGGACACTTCCCGTGTGGTCGCCGCGCTGGTCGTAGGGTGATGACATGGCTGAGCGATCCCTGACCCTGATGGCGGTGCACGCGCACCCCGACGACGAGGCGACGAGCACCGGTGGCGTCCTCGCCCGGTACGCGGCCGAAGGTGTCACCACGGTCCTCGTGACCTGTACCGACGGGCGATGCGGAGACGGCCCCGGCGGGGCGAAGCCCGGTGAGCCCGGCCACGACCCGGCCGCCGTCGTGGCGATGCGTCAGGCCGAGCTGGAGGACAGCTGCGCGACGTTGAAGGTCACCCACCTGGAGACGCTCGGCTACGCCGACTCCGGGATGATGGGTTGGTCGACGAACGACCAGCCCGGCTCCTTCTGGACGACGCCGGTGGCCGAGGCCGCGGACCGGCTCGCCGGCCTGATCCGCCGCTACCAGCCGGACGTCATCGTGACCTACGACGAGAACGGCTTCTACGGCCACCCGGACCACATCCAGGCGCATCGCATCACCATGGCCGCCGTCGCGCAGACCGACATCCCCGCGAAGGTCTACTGGACCACCGTGCCGCGGACGGCGTTCGCGGAGTTCGGCCGGATCATGAAGGAGCTCGGCGTCGAGTGGGCCGAGCCGGACCCGTCGTCCGACCAGCCCGAGCTGGGGCTGCCCGACGACGAGATCACCACCTGGGTCGACACCCGGAGCTACGGCGCGCAGAAGTTCGAGGCCCTGGCCGCGCACGCCAGCCAGACCGAGAACATCTTCTTCCTCCAGTTGGGCCCGGAGCGGTTCACCGAGCTGATGGGCAGGGAGACCTTCGTCCGGGTGCGGGACACCACGGGCGCGCCGGTGCCCGAGGACGACCTCTTCGCCGGCCTGCGCTGACGCGTACCCACACCCGGCGGCGGGCCCGCTACCGTTGCCGGGTGCGGGTGGTGGTGGCGGAAGACCTCGTGTTGTTGCGGGACGGGTTGATCCGGCTGTTGGAGGCCCACGGCTTCGAGGTGGTCGCCGCCGTGGGCACCGGGCCGGATCTGCTGACCGAACTCGTCACGCGGCGCCCCGACGTGGCCGTGGTCGACGTGCGGCTGCCGCCGTCGTACACCGATGAGGGTCTGCGGGCCGCGCTCGCGGCGCGGGCCGAGGTGCCGGGGTTGCCGGTGCTGGTGCTCTCTCAATACGTGGAGCGACTGTACGCGCGGGAACTGCTCGCCGACGGCCACGGCGGGATCGGCTACCTGCTCAAGGACCGGGTGTCCGACCTCGGCGAGTTCGTCGCCGCGGTCCGCCGGGTCGCCGCGGGCGGCACCGCGCTCGACCCCACAGTGGTGGCGAAGCTGCTCGACAGCCGGACCCGGGTGCTGCCCCTGGACCGGTTGACCCCTCGCGAGCGGGAGGTGCTCGGGCAGATGGCGCAGGGCCGGTCCAACGCCGCCATCGGCGCCGCCCTGTTCATCACGGAGAAGGCCGTCGCCAAGCACACCAACAGCATCTTCGCCAAACTCGGGCTGCAGTCCTCCGAGGACGACAACCGGCGAGTCCTCGCCGTCCTCGCCTACCTCGACGCATAGGGGTACTGGCACCACCACGGGAGGGGTTCCAGGCTCCTCGAAACGCGTCGCGCCAGCGGCGAGCCTGAGACCATGACCGCAACCGTCAGCACGACGGCCCTCCAACCGGGCCCCGTCCCCCGCACCGACCGCGCCCTCGCCCCCGACCTCGCCCGGGGCGCCATGCTGCTGTTCATCGCGCTCGCGAACGCCGCGAACGCCGCGTTCGCCGGCCAGCCCGGCCTGGACGGCACGCCGCACGGCGCGCAGCGCGTCGTCAACGCCGTCCTGGCGACGTTCGTCGACAGCCGCGCCTACCCGGTCTTCGCCGTCATGTTCGGGTACGGCCTCGTGCAGATCGCCCGACGACAGGGCGAGGGCGCACGGCGGATCCTGCTGCGGCGCAACGCCGCCCTGATCGTCTTCGGCCTGTGCCACGCGACGCTGCTGTACTTCGGGGACTTCCTCGGCGCGTACGGCATCGTCGGTATCGCCGCCACCCTGCTGTTGCTGCGCCGCGGCGACCGGTTCCACCGCGTCGTGCTGTGGCTCTGGGGCATCCAGACCGCGTACGCCGGGGTCCTGGCGGTGACCGCGCTCGTCGGCGCGCGCGGCGGCAACGCCGTCCTCACCAACACGCCGAACCCGTCGCTCGCCGCATCGTCGTACGGCCAGTCCATCCTCGACCGCCTCGCCGAGTGGCCGGTCCACACCGCCACCGTGCTCCCGTTCATCGTCATCGTGTGGCTGGGCATCTGGGCGGCCCGGCACCGCATCCTGGAGAACCCCGCCGCGCACCGCGTGCTGCTGCGCCGCGTCGCCGTCGGCTGCCTCGGCATCTCCGTCGTCGGCGCGCTCCCCTACGCGCTCATCGCCGCTGGTGCCGTGCACGTCGACGCCGCTACGGTCGAGACCATGGCACTCGTCCACGCCGTGAGCGGCGAGTACGGAGGGCCCGGCTACGTGGCGTTGTTCGGCCTGCTGGCACTGCGACTCGACCGTGCCCGCCGCGGCCGTGCCCTGCTCGCCCCGGTGGTCGCGCTCGGGCAACGGTCGCTGAGCGGATACCTGTTGCAGTCCGCGGTGTGGCTGGCGCTGTTCGCGCCGTGGGCGCTGCACCTGGAGGGCACGTACGCCGCCGCCGGCGTGGCGGTCGTCACCTGGCTGGTCTCGCTGGCCGCCGCCTGGACGCTGAGCGTCACCGGTCACCGGGGGCCGGCGGAGACGCTGCTGCGACGCATCACCTACCGCACCACCCGCCGATGACCGCCATCACCCGCAGGACCGTGGCCGGGGCGCTCTGCGTCGCGGCCACGGTCGCCTGGCTGGTCACCGGCCGTGGCGTGTTCTGGCCCCGGTGGGTGTACTTCGGGGTCGGCATCGTGCTGCTCGGCCGGCTCCTGCTGCGGCGGGCACTGCGGGTGCCACCGGGCCGGCGTCTCTGGCTCGCCCTCGACGTCGCCGCGTGCGCCCTGATCGGGTGCGCCGACCTCAGCGTCTGGGTGCTCACCGGTGGCGGCTACTTCTGGCCGGCCTGGACGTTGCTCGGCCTGGCGACGATCGTCGGGCTGCACGCCTGGGTGGTCAGTCGCCCTCCCGGCGCCCGCGAGCGGGAGCTCACCGAGCGGATCGCCACGCTGACCCGTTCCCGCCGCAGCGCCGTGGACCAGCAGGCGGCCGAGCTGAAACGGATCGAGCGCGACCTGCACGACGGGGCCCAGGCCCGCCTGGTGTCCCTGGCGCTGACCCTCGGCCTGGCCGGGGACCTGCTGCGCCGCGACGTCGACGGTGCCGCGCAACTGCTGGCGGAGGCCCGCGCCACGGCGACCGCCGCCCTCGACGACCTTCGCACCGTCACCCAGAGCATCCACCCGGCGGTCCTCGCCGACCGCGGCCTCGGTGACGCCGTCCGCGCCCTGGCGCTCGACCTCGCCGTGCCCGTCACCGTCACCGGCGACCCGCCCGCGCAGCTCCCACCGGCGGTGCAGACCGCGGCGTACTTCGCGGTGGCCGAAGCCCTGGCCAACGTGGCGAAACACAGCGGCGCCACGGCGGCGTGCGTGACCTTCGACCAGGCCGGCGACATGCTACGGATCCAGGTCGACGACAACGGTTCCGGTGGCGCCGACCCGGGCCGCGGCACCGGCCTGCGCGGCATCATCGGTCGCCTCGACGCCATCGACGCCCGCCTGTCGGTCGACAGCCCGGTCGGCGGCCCGACCCGGGTCACCGTCACGATCCCGATCGAGCCGGCATGAAACTGCGCAGGCACCGCAGGCCGACGGCCCGCACGCTCCGCGGCGGTACGCCTCAGGACGTCGCGGCCGACTGCCCGCTGCGGCTGTCCGGCCGTACGCCCTGGTCGGGGCGGTGGGTCAGCACCCGGGGGCCGGTCTCGGTGACCGCGACAGTGTGCTCGGAGTGGGCCGAGCGCGAGCCGTCCGCGGACCGGATCGTCCAGCCGTCCTGGTCGAATTTGATCTTGCCGGTGCTACGGCAGAACCACGGCTCGATCGCGAGCGTCAGGCCGGGCTTGAGTTTCATGCCCCGCCCGGGTCGGCCGTTGTTGGGCACGTGCGGGGCCTCGTGCATGGTGCGGCCGATGCCGTGCCCGCCGAACTCGTCGTTGACCTGGTAGCCGTAGCGGTGGGCGACCTCGCCGATGGCGGCGGAGATGTCGCCGAGCTGGTTGCCCGGCCGCGCGGCGTCGATGCCGGCCGCCAGCGCGACCTCGGTGGCCTCGATCAGCTTCAGATCCGCCGGGTCGGGGGTGCCGACGACGACGGACAGCGCGGAGTCGGCGGCCCAGCCGTCGATCCCGACCGCCATGTCGATGCTCAGCAGGTCACCGTCGCGCAGGACGTAGTCGTGCGGCAGACCGTGCAGCACGGCGTCGTTGACCGAGAGGCACAGGACGTTGCGGAACGGGCCGCGACCGAACGACGGCGTGTAGTCCCAGTAGCAGGACTCGGCGCCCCGCTCCCTGATTCGGCGGCGGGCGTGGTGCTCCAGGTCCAGCAGGTTGACCCCTGCGGCGGCCACCGCACGCAGCTCGGCCAGCAGCTCGCCGACGAACCGGCCGGTCACGGCCATTCGATCGACTTCCGCGGCGGTTTTCAGCTCGATCACGATCAACCCTTCCGTCTCCGGTGCGGTATATTTATACCACGTTGGCCCGAGGGGTCGGCGGGTCGACATTGCCGGTCCGCGCGGACGCATCTATCCTGCTCACATGGTCCGCCCACCCCTCACACCGGAACAGATCGCCGCGGGGCAACGCCTCGGAGCGGCGCTTCGGGTCGCACGGGGCAGCCGCAGTCTCGTCGAGGTGGCCCTGGCGGCCGGCATGTCACCGGAGACGCTGCGCAAGATCGAGGTGGGCCGGCTTCCGGCACCCGCGTTCGGCACCGTGGTCTGCCTCAGCGAGGTCCTCGGCGTCGCGCTCAGCGACCTGGCCGAGGTGTGGCTGGCCGATCTGCGCGTCCGTGAGGCGTCCTGAGCACTCGGTCGACGACCGCTGGGTAGCCTTAAGCCCATGATCTTCATTACCGCGAAATTCCGGGTGCTGCCCGAGCACGCCGACCAGTGGCCACAGATCGCCGCCGCGTTCACCGAGGCGACCCGCGCCGAGCCGGGCTGCCTGTGGTTCGAGTGGTCCCGCAGCCTGGACGACCCGACCGAGTACGTCCTGGTCGAGGCCTTCCGCGACGACGAGGCAGGCGCGGCACACGTCCAGTCGGCCCATTTCCGCGCCGCGCAGGAGACGCTGCCGCCGCACCTGGCCGAGACGCCGCGCATCGTCAACGCCACGGTCCCGCAGCAGGACTGGTCGCTGCTCGGCGAGATGGCCGTACCCGAGGCCCGCTGACCGCCGGCCGACGCCGGCAGGGCCACTTTCGGCCGTTTCCGCTCGGCGCTTTTCGCCAACCCGGGCCGGTAGCTCCACTGGGGACTGTCGGATATCCGCGATCCCCGACGCCGGCCCGGGTGGAGGATGTCGGACATCGATCTCGTCGCTAAGGTCCAGCGTGACAAGCGCCTGCCGGGGAAGGCGGTGATCGATGCGTTGCGTCACCTGTGGGGCCGACACCGATGCGGCGCTCCCCACCTGCCAACGGTGCGGTTCGGCCCTGCCCGGCGCCGCCGTGCCGCAGCAGGAGTCTCCGCCCCGCGCGTTCTCCGTCGCGACCGAGCCTCCCGACTCGACCACCGAGCCGCCCGGCCCGACCGTCCTCGCGACCGAACCGCCCAGCGCGACACCCTTCACGACCGAGCCGCCCAGCGCGACACCCTTCGCGACCGAGCCACCCAGCACGACACCCTTCACGACCGAACCGCCGGGGGTGTCGCCCGTCGTCGGCGGGGCCTCGGGCGCGATGTCGGGGGCGGCCCTGCCACCCCCGCTGTGGGACCTGCTGGTGTGTGCGGTGCTGTTCGCCGGCTGGGCGCTGGTGCTGCTGCTCGTCGCGCTCGCCCGGGGCGCCCAGGAGCCGTCCGAGGTGCCGGGTCGACTGGCCCTGTGGCACTACGTGCTCGCCGCGCTCGCCGTGGCCATCTACCTGTTGACGGCCGTCCGGGGCGTACCCGAGTCACCTGGCTACCTGTGGGCGCGCGCGGCCCGGGGTGACGGCCGTGACGGTGACCTGAGGCGAGGGCTCCAGCTTCTGGTGCCCACGGTCGTGGTGACCGTCGCGGTGGCGCTCGTCGCGGGCATGACAGTGCCGCTGTCCGCCGCCGTCTCCGAGGCGACGTCCACCTCGGCGACCCCGACCGCCGACGACGAGGTGCCCACCGAGACGCCGCCGACGCCCGACCCGGTCCCGACGACGACGCCCGGCCCGGAGACGCCGACGCCGACGGTGAGCGACGATCCGGATGCCCGGCGGCGTACGCAGGCCCAGGCGGTGGACGCGCTGCTGTCGGAGTCGATCGCCTCGCGCGGCGACCTGGCCATCGCCATCGCGGCCGTGGGAGAGTGCCGCGACCTGAACCGCTCGCTCGGCCTGTTGGACGGCGTGACACGCCAACGCCGCACCCAGCGTGACCAGGCCGAGGCACTGACCGTCGACGCGCTCACCGACGGGCCGGCGATGCGCTCCCACCTGGTCTCCGCCTTCACGTACGCCGGGGACGCCGACGCGGCCTACGCCGCCTGGACGCGACGCTCCATCAGCTCCGGCTGCTCGCTCGACGCCAACTGGCGGCGGGGCAACCAACTCTCCGAGCAGTCCCAGAAGGCCAAGAACGAGTTTCTGCGCCGGTGGAACCCGATCGCCACCTCATGCGGGTTGCCCACCCGCACCAGCAGGGAAATCTAGGGAGCCGGGAGATGACGACGTGACGGTGACCGAGGCGCCGCAGACCGACCACTTCGATTTCCCGTCGTACCAGGTGCCACCGCGGCTGTCCGACACCACACGGCAGTTGTGTGGCGCGGCCTACCTCGACCAGAAGTACGCCGAGACGGTGATCAGAGAGGTGATCGAGGACGAGCGGCGTGCCGTCGCGCTCTCGTTCGGCTTCGACCTCAACGCGGTCGTCCGGCACTGCTTCCGGGCACAGCACCGCTACCTGGTCCGTGACAGCATCCTGTTCGGGCTGCTCGTCATCGGTCTGCTGACCTCGATCACCGCCACCGTGGGCTGGGTGGTGCTCGGGTTCACCGTGCTGCTGGCCCGGTCCCGGGAGTCGCGCCAGCTGTCCCTGCCCGTCCGCGTCCTGTTGTACGGCACGCTGATCACCATCGTGCTGTGCAGTGGCGGCCTGGCGCTCGTGCTGCCTCTGTTCACTGTGTCTAGCGGCCTCGAGTTCTTCGCCGGCTCCCTGCTGGGCACCGGCCCCGACCTCA
This sequence comes from Micromonospora sp. NPDC005197, assembly GCF_040608295.1. Classification (NCBI taxonomy): domain Bacteria; kingdom Bacillati; phylum Actinomycetota; class Actinomycetes; order Micromonosporales; family Micromonosporaceae; genus Micromonospora; species Micromonospora sp. NPDC005197. The sequence continues at coordinate 18,803 of NZ_JBEXHY010000089.1, forward strand.
GCGCCGACTCACTGGTCGAGGCGCTGCAGGCCAGGATGACGGCCGGCCTCTTCGGCTTCCTGGCCTGGATGCCCCTCCTGCTCGGTGTCGCCACCCTCGCCGTCCTCGTCCGGTTCGAGCGCACCACCCACCAGATCCTGACCGACGAGCTGCGCCCCGGCATCCCACCGGTCCTGCCGACCCTGCCCAACGAACGGGTGGCCCGCCGGCTCGACCTGGTGGCCCGCGCCCAGTACGGCAACATCACCGTCCAGGAACGGGACCCCTTCCTGGGCTGCGGTGCGGCCGAGCACGGCTGGTCGTACGCCATTCCGGTGCGGCCCGCGCCCGGCCGGGCCGCCGGCCGCGACGGCAGCCCGGATGCCTCGCCGATCGACCAGGCGGAGCTGGGGCCTGCGCTGACCGCGCACGTCCGGGCGGCGATCCGGCGGATGCGGGAGGATCCGCTGCCCCGCGCCGTCCGGGTGCCCGGGCTCTCCCTGGTGCCGCACATCGTCGCCGACGGGGTACGCCGGCAGGGTGACCCGCTGCTCGACCCGGTGACCGGGATGCCGCGCAGCCGCGCCTCGGAAGAGGTGATCGACGTGATCGTCCGGCATCCGCAGGGCGGCCTGCGCTACTACGACCGGATCGTGGTCAGCGGCGCCGGCAAGCCCCTGCACACCGCCGACGGACGGCTCGTGCTGCCCGAGCAGAACCTCGGCATCGACATCTCCGCGTTCGTGCACGCCGCCGTCGAGGGCGGGTTGCTCTACGTCGAGTTCGTCACCACGGTGATGCCCCCCATCGAGGCCCGGTACGCGGTGGTCGATCGGCTGCGGCCCGAGCAGTCGATGGTCCGGATCGTGCGTGACGTGCTGGCGAACATGGTGACCGACTCGGTGCTCAGCGGCTGGCACCTCATCAAGCGACTGCGGCACGATCGGGGCATGAAGACCCGGATGGACGACGCGCTCGCCGCGAGCGAGCAGTTCCGGACGCACGACTACGGCGCCCGGGTCAGTGTGCGTCAGCTCGTCGCCGAGCGGACCGCGGTCAAGCACCTGCAGCTGCTCGACGAGTGGAAGTACACCAAGCTGCTGGAGCGGGCCGTGCTGGAGGCGGTCGTGTCGTTCCTGACCGAGCGGGGCCTGGACACCGGCGATCTGGTGCAGCGCGCGTCCGAGGTCCAGAACATCTTCGGCAACGTCAACACCATCTTCGGCGGTCAGCAGGCGTTCGCCAGCTCCAATGTCACGTTCGAACAGCACACCTAGGAGGCCCTCGATGGCGGACCCGGATCAGCCGGCCCGGTCGATCGTGTTCCACAACACGATCCATGGTGGGCAACAGGCGATGGCCAGCGACAACGTCACCATGGTCCAGTACAACGGGACCAACGACCTCGCCGAGCGGTTCGACGCGCTGCTGCGCACCCTGAAGGAGCATGTCGCCGACTTCCAGGACCCGGATCGCGCCGGCCGCGAGGTGACCGCGATCGAGGTCGCACGCGAGCAACGGCAGCCGGATCCCAAGCCGGTGCTGACGTCGTTGGAGACACTTGCCGCGTTGGCCACGGTCGGCGGCACGCTGGCGGAGGCGGTCAGGGCCGCCATCGACATCGTCTCCCAGCACTGGCCACTCTGACCGTACGGTGAGCAGAGCTGGCTGGCCCGACGGCACCAAGGGCGCCCGGGTCGGTGCGAGCGAATACCCACGGTCGTCTATGGACATGCCATCCTGTTAACGCTAACGTAGCCGACGACCGTCGATATCTGAGCGTAATCTGACCGTCACGAAGGGCCTGTCATTGCTGGTCCCGGCTGTGCGGTCGACATCGTTCGCGGCGTGGGGCGGGTGGAGCGTGGCCGGCACGGGACGGCCCGGGATCACCACCGGGCGACCCGCGCCGAGGGCCGGACGATTCCAGGCCACGGCCACTTCATCGATCACCGCCGCGTCCCCGGGCAGGACCGTCGGCGCTGACCGGCAACCGTAACGCCACGTACCGAACCGCCTGGCCCGCCGACCACGCCGTCCCCGACGGCTCACCCCGGCGCCGGACGGCCTCGGTGTCGTCGTACGCGGCCACAGACCGGGCCAGGTCCCGCCGTCCCCCTGCTCAGAGTCCGGGCCCGAGCAGGGGGAACGGGCCGGCCCCCGGCACATCGTCAATCTCTCACCGATGAGGAGAGCACGTGCGACTCAGACAACCCCGCCACCGGCGGTCGGCGCTCATCGCCGCCGCCGCCACACTCGTGCTCGTCGGCGCCGCCCTCACCCAGACCGGCGCCTCGGCGGCCGCCGCCGGATGCCAGGTCACCTACTCGGTCAGCTCCCAGTGGCAGGGCGGCTTCGGCGCCAACGTCACCATCACCAACCTGGGCGACGCCGTCAACGGATGGCGACTGACCTGGAACTTCGCCGCCGGCCAGACCGTCACCCAACTGTGGAACGGCAGCTACACCCAGGCAGGCAGCGAACTCACCGTCACCAATGCCCCCTACAACGCCAGCATTCCCACCAACGGCAGCACGAGCTTCGGCTTCAACGGCAGTTGGACCGGCAGTAACCCCGTACCGGCCTCCTTCGCCCTGAACGGCACCACCTGTACGGGAGGGGTGGACCCGACGACCCCGCCACCGACCACACCGCCACCCACCACACCGCCACCGACCACACCGCCACCCACCACACCGCCGCCGAGCACGACCCTGCCCTGCGACATCTACACGGCCGGTGGCACGCCCTGCGTCGCGGCGCACAGCACCACCCGTGCCCTGTACGCCTCCTACAACGGGTCGCTCTACCAGGTGCGCCGATCCTCGGACAACAGCACCCGCAACATCGGGGTGCTCAGCACCGGAGGACGGGCCAACTCCGCCACCCAGGACAGCTTCTGCGCGAACACCACGTGCGTCATCACGGTCATCTACGACCAGTCCGGGCGCGGCAACAACCTCGGCTACCAGGGCGCGGGGGGCATCGGGGGCGCCGTGCAGCCCGCGGTGGCGACCAGGGAGTCGTTGACTGTCGGCGGCAACAAGGTCTACTCGCTCTACATCAACGGCAACAGCAGCTACTGGCGCGACGGGCACCTGACCGGCATCCCGACCGGGGCCGCGCCGGAGGGCATGTACATGGTGACCAGCGGCACCCACGTCAACAGCGGCTGCTGCTTCGACTACGGCAACAGCGAGACCACCCGTCGGGCCGACGGCCGGGGCACGATGGACGCCATCTACTTCGGAACGAGTTGCTGGTTCGGCGGCTGCTCCGGCAGCGGTCCCTGGGTCCAGGCGGATCTGGAGTGGGGTCTGTTCCCGGGCGGCAGCAGCTCGTGGAACCCGAACCAGCGGGCGTTCACCAGCAAGTTCGTCACCGCTACGTTGAAGAACAACGGTACGACGCGCTTCGCCATCAAGGGCAGCAACTCCCAGTCCGGCAACCTCTACACGCTCTGGGACGGCTCGCTGCCCTCGGGCTACAACCCGATGCGGAAGCAGGGCGCCATCATCCTGGGCAGTGGTGGCGACTGCTGCATCGACAACTCCAACCAGAGTGTCGGAACCTTCTACGAGGGCGCGATGGTGGCGGGCTACCCGTCCGACGCGACCGAGAACGCGGTGCAGGCGAACATCGTCGCCGCCGGCTACCGCTGAGGTCCCGCGGCCGCCACCCCCGTCTCGCGGCGTGTGGCGGCC
>NZ_JBEXHY010000090.1:0-22419 GCF_040608295.1 Micromonospora sp. NPDC005197
CCTCACCGGGAGCTGGCCGTCTCCGCGACCGAACCCGACGGCGACGACGAACTGGACTACGTGGCCGCGCGGCTGATCAGCGGCAAGCTGACCGGTCGCCCGGTGGAGGACGCCGTCGACCTCGGCCGGATCGAGAAGGCCGTCCGAGAGATCCTGATCGCGGTCGGCGAGGATCCGGACCGCGACGGGCTCCAGCAGACCCCGGCCCGGGTTGCCCGCGCGTACGCCGAACTCTTCGCCGGCCTGCGGGTCGACCCGGCCCAGGTGCTCAGCACCACCTTCGAGGCCAACCACGAAGAGCTGGTGATCGTCCGGGACATCGACGTGATGAGCCTCTGTGAGCACCACCTGCTGCCGTTCCGCGGCAGCGCGCACATCGGCTACATCCCCGGCCCGGACGGGCGGATCACCGGCCTGTCCAAGCTGGCCCGCCTCGTGGAGGTCTTCGCCCGCCGACCCCAGGTGCAGGAGCGGCTCACCTCGCAGGTCGCCGACCTGCTGATGAGCAAGCTCGCCCCGCGTGGCGTCGTCGTCGTGCTCGAATGCGAGCACATGTGCATGGCGATGCGTGGCATCCAGAAGTCCGGTGCCAAGACCATCACGTCGGCGGTGCGCGGCGTCCTGCAGTCCGACCCCAAGTCGCGGGCCGAGGCGATGGCGCTGATCATTCCCCGCTGACCTCCCGGACGCGACAACGGCCGGCCGCCCTCTTCCGGGACGGCCGGCTGTCGCGTCTTGAGGGTGGCCGGCCGTCGCGTCTGCGGGGTGGTCAGCCGGTCAGCAGGGCCAGGAGCAGGCCGGCCGTGACCAGCACCGCCGGCACCAGGCAGACCAGCGCACCGAGGCGCACCGTCCGGTCCAGCCGCTCGTCGGGGCTCGCCTGGAACAGCCGACCGACACCCACCCAGCCGACGACGAAGGCGACCGCCGGCATCGGAAGGCCGCCGATCAGGGCCGTCACGCTGGCCGGGCCCGTACCCGTCGTCGCGTACACGATGACCTGGATCAGCGGCACCAGCAGCGCCAACGGCCCGTACACCAGGAGGTTGCGGGCCCGCGTGGGCCAGGAGGCCGGTCGGAGGCCGCGACGCGCGGCCAACGCCGCGTCCGCGGCCTCGGCCCGACCCCGCGCGGCCCGCAGCGCCGCCAGTACGGCGGCCGGGCCGCCGACCATCGACCGGGCCGCCTCGGTCAGCTCCGGCGGCGACGGCACCAGCGAGATCGCCGGTACGCCTCGCTCCCGCAGCCGCTCCTGCTGACTCGCCAGCCCGGCACGCACGACCGTCAGTTCCTCCCGGGCGGCCTCCGCCGAGCGGGCCTGCTCACCGGCGGCGGCAGCCGCGCCGCGCCGGACCGCATCCAGTTGCCGCGCCGCCGCCAGGTACTCTGCCCAGCCGCTGACGGGTTCCACGGCCGCCGGCGTGCCATCGCCGTCCGCCCCGGCGGTCCGCTGCCGCCCCGGCCCGGTCACCGTAACGTTCGACCCCACACCGACACCTCCCGCGTGCACCGCCCGCTCACCCCACCTTGTCGGCGAACGGCACCAGGACCGTGCCCCGCTCGTCCGGACCGTCCCACAGCGCCGCCCGGTCCGGGTGTGCCCGCCACTGGACCGGCCGGCCGAAGACGGCGGCGAGCTGCGCCGCCGGCACGTCCAGCACCACGACGGCGGCGAGCTTGTCGACCTCGCCGTCCGGCTCCAGCAGCGCGGCGAACGGCGGCACCGCCCGCCACCAGCCCAGCAGGTGCCGGCCCGCCGGCGGCCCGTCCCGCAGCAGCGCGCGCAACCGGTCGGCCGGCAACTCCCGTGGCCCGGGCCGATCCAACCCGAAGACCACCAGGTACGTCGGCAGCTCCCCATCGGTGTCCGCGAGCAGCGTCGGCACGTCCACCAGGCACGCCGGATGGCGGGCGGCCAGCTCGGCCGTCAACGCCTCCGCCAGGGGGCGTGCCCCCTGGTCCGGCGCGGCCACCAGGAACCGGGCGGTGCCCGGCGGATGATGAGCCGCGGTGCTCCGGGCCGCCGTCGCCAACAGGCCACCCGCCGCCGGCCCCGAGCCCAGCACCGCGAGGTTGCGCCCGGCCGCCGGCCCCATCGGAACGGCAACCGTCGTACGGGCCACGTCCACCGCCCGGCCGAGCAGAGCGGCCGGCCCGTGTGCCTGGCCCGCCAGAGCCGCCCGGTGACGCGGATCGTTGCTCAGCAGCGGGCGAGCGTAACCGGCGAACACCACCGGCGGCGCCGACCCGGCCGGCCGGGCCGTCCACAGCTCGTGCCGTAGTTGCTCGACGACCTCCGGATGGTCCAGCGGATCCGGGTGCCGGATCAACCGCTCGTGGCCACGGATCGCGCCCCGGGGACCACCGAGCCCTCCGGCGGTGTTCACCACCGCGCTGCCCACCGGCAGCCCCGCGGCCGAGTCGTTGGTCGGCTCCAGCACCGGGCCGCCGCCCGGCAACGCCACCCGCACCGGGAACTGTCCGAGAACCGAATCCCGGTGCCCGGCGTCCGCGCGGCCACTCAATCCCAGCTCGCCCGCGCCGGCCAGCACCAGGTGTACGCCGTACGCCCGACCGGCGCGCGCCAGCCCATCCACCTGCGCGGTCAGCTCGGCGGCCAGCCGATCCCGCTCGGCGAAGAGCAGCGGCACATTGTCCACCACACAGACGATGCGGGGCAGCGAGCGGTGCTGGCGCAGCTCCGCGAAGCGCTGCCCACCGGCCCGCCCGGCGGCCTCCGCGCGGCGTTGCACCTCGGCCGTCAGCTGGTCGAGCAGGTCCCGGACGTACTCCCGGTCGGCGGCCATGGCCGCGGCCCGCACCTGCGGGATCCAGGAGCGGTCCCGCTCGGTCTGCAGAAACTCCACGAACGACTCACCGTCGCCCAGATCCGCCAGGTAGAGCGCCAGGTCGTCCGGGCCGTACCGGGCGGCGAGCCCCAGCAGCGCGGTGGTCAGGAACGCCGCACGTCCCGCCCCGGACCGGCCACTGACCAGCCAGTGCGGGGTCAACTCGGTGAAGCCCAGCGGCACCGGCCGGCCCCCGGCGTCACCCACCATCGTGGTGAGACTGTCCGAGGAGTCCGCCTCCCAGAGCCGCTCACCCGTCGCCGGCAGGAGATCGGCCAATGCCAACCGGGAGCCCGCCTCCACCTGGGCGGCGAGCCGTCGACAGACCGCGTCGACGAGATCCGCCGGCGGGTCCGTCTCCACGAAGACCGGTGAGTTCAACCCGCCCGGTGGCTCGGCCCCGGGGCCCGCGAACGACGCCCCCGGCGGGTCGCCGAGCAGCGCGTACGCGTTGCGCAGCACCAGTGAGGTGGCCTGCGGCAACGGCGCCCGGGACGCGTACGGGCCCGGTGGCGGCCAACCGGCCACCACCAGGTGCAGGCCGGCCGTGGGCCCCTGCTCGGCCAGCGCCTCGATCCGCGCCAGGTCGGTCGGACCGGTCAGCTCCGGCAACGCGGCGACCACCAGCAGCAGGGTGCGGTCGTGGCGACGACGCCCGCTCGCACCCGGGGTCACCCACTGCTCCGCCTCCGTCAACACCGCCCGCAGACCCGCCACGTCCACCGCCGGTGGCGGCAGCAGCCCGGCATCGGCCAGCGCGCCGAACGGCGTGAGCACCGCACCCGTGGCGTCCACCGCGCGCACCAGCAGCGCCCCGGCGGGCGCCCCACCCAGCAACCGCAGCAGCACGGCCCTCAGCAGCCCCGCCACCCGGGGCTCCCGCGCATCGGTGTCCACACTCAGGTGCCCGGCCCCGATCAACGGCACGAGCGCGGGGAAACGGGCGTCATCCAACGGCGCCGCCGTACCCACCCGCACGAAGGGCGGCGGGCCGTCACCCGCCGGAGAATCCACGGTGAGCGAGTCCAGATTGGCGCCCGACCAGCCCGGGGCCAGCCGCGCGGCAACCACCCGCAGTCGGTCGGCCAACTCGTACTGGCGGCGCTGATCCGCGGGGGCCGGTCGAGTCTCGTCGAGGATGCCGGCGGCGGCGGTCACGACAGCTGCGGCCCGGCGGTGCAGCGCCGCCGCTCGGTTCGTGCGTGCCTTCGGACCGGCCACCGTGTCCACCCCCTCACCCGAGGTTGGCAACCCCTCCCCGAGCAGTGACGGTATCCCAGCCGGAGCCGCTCCTCCGGGAGGTACCGCGGTGGTGCGCCGGTGTTGTCGCGGATCTCACCGGTGGGGAGGGGTCCGTCACGATCCGCTGGATCTGAGGCATTGGCTCCGGGCCGTCCAGCCGTTAACTTCAGGAGGTGGAATCAGTGCAGCCCCCCGCCGGTTCCCAGGTCTCCCGCGTACCGGCCCAACGGACTCCGTCCGAGCAGCTGCCGCCGGCCCCGCCAGCGCCGGCGCCACAACCGCGCCGCCGCCGACTGCGTACGGTGCTTACCGTGGTCGGTGGGGTGCTCGCCCTGCTCTGCCTCGGCGCGGTGGCGACGGGGTACGTGCTGTACAACCGCGCGGCCGCCCCCGACCGCAGCGCCCCCGACGTGGTCGTCGACAACTACCTACGCGCATTTCTCGTGGACCGCAACGACGCACGAGCCGACCAGTACACGTGCGAGGGCGGGACTGAGCTTCGCGCGTTGCGAGAGCTCCGTCTCGAAGTGGAGCAACGCGAGTCGACGTTTGACGTAACGGTACGAATTTCTTGGGGCCCCCTGACTAGGAGCCCGTCGAGTGATGGCGAATCGGTCGCCACGACCCTCACCATTGCCGGTTCTTCCGATGGCGTCCCCAGGAGTAGCCGGCGAGAGGACTGGACGTTCAACGTGGTCGAGGACGATGACGGCTGGCGGGTGTGCACCGGTGCCAAGGCTGGTTAGTTATTCGATCCACAGCAGATGGACCGGAACCTCCAGGGTGGTGGGTGACTGGCCGCGCCAGGCCCAGCGGTACCACTCCACTTCGGGCGTGATCCGCAGGCAGATGTCGCCTTCGGCGCCCGAGTAGGTCTCGGTGACGGCCCGCATGTCCCGGTGTTCCAGCCCACCCTCGACGTGCACCACCCGGCGTCCGGTGACCGCGTCCGCCTCAAAGACGGGCGTGGGGGACCGATGGGACGGCCCGTCCAGCGAGACCAGCCGGATTCCGGTGTCCCGGGTGCCGTCCGATCCGGGCCGTTCGCCGACCGTCTCCACCCAGACCCGCTCCACCGGCACCAGCGGCGCGAACACCTCGACCTGGTCGGCCTCGGCCCGGTACCACTCGTGCTCGGGGATGACCGGCACGTAGGTCCGGGCACCCTGCACGACGCGGTCGTCCGCGCGCAGATCCCCTCGCCAGCCGAGCCCGGGCAGACCGACCAGCACCCGCTGCCCGCGTAGCTCCACGCGTCCGGTCGCGGGCACGATGGTCAGTGGGCGCGGCGGCCGGGGTGCCCAGTCGGGCTGGTCGGCGAACGGGTCCGGCATCGGTCCGGTCATGCCCGTGACAGCCTCACTCCGCGCCGCGCAGCGGGGCGCCCCGCTCGCGCATGAACGGAATCGGGTCGACCGCGCCCCGGCTGGACCGGTCGTTGCGCAGGTGCACCTCGAAGTGCAGGTGCGGACCGGACGAGTTACCGCTGCTGCCCACCTGCCCGATCACCTCGCCGGCCGGCACGATCTGATCGGGTGCGACCCGGGGGTGGACCACCATGTGGCAGTACCGGGTGATGTAGCCACCGGCGTGCAGAATGTCGACGAACCAACCACAGCCGCCCTTGCCGGGGTACCCGTCCACGTCGCAGCTTCGCCGTCCACGATTGTCCGGGTCGCAGCGGGCTACCAGCACCCGCCCGGCGGCCGCGGCGCGGATCTCGGTGCCCTTGGCCGCTCCGATGTCGACACCGTTGTGGCTGGGTCGCTCGGCGGTCCGGAAGCCGGAGCCGACGTCACCGGAGATCGGCGCGGTCCAGCCGGAGGCGGCGATCTGGCCGCGCTCGGCGGCGTCGCACACCGCCTTGCCGTTGATCTCGACGGTGCGGGCCGCGCCACCGGCCAGCGCGTCCACGATCTTGCTGGCCAGCTCCTCGTGCTTGGCATACGCGTCCGGATAGGCGCTGATCTGCACCTGCTGGGCCACGACGGTCAGCGGTCGGCGCTGCCAGCTGCGTACCTTCACGAGCTTTTCGTAGAACTTCCGGGCCGTGTACGCGGGAGTCATCCGCTCGGCAACCGAGCCCCATCCCGGCCGCTGCTGGAACAGACCCAATGAGTCGTGGTCCGCGCCGACGCCCTCGTGCGGCAGGGCGAGAGAGGCGGGCACCCCGGTGTTCGCCAGATTACGCAGCGCGGACTCCTGCATCGCGGTGGCCAGGGCGATCACCCAGCCACGCGAGGGCACCCCCATGTCCTGACCGACCTTGATGATGATCGCCGCGTTGCGGATCTGCGCGTCGCCATACTCGGCAAACCGGGGCAGTTCGCCGGCGATGTCCACCGGACGCACGGGTCCGCAGCCCCAACCTGCCAGGGCGTCCCCGTCCTGCGCGTCGCCGCCGAGACCGCTGAGAAAGAACGCCGCGGTGCCTCCGGTGCAGCAGAGCAGGAGCAGCACCCCGGTGAGCACTGAGGCGATCACGCCGACCCGAATCGGGCGGCGAAGAGCACGGCCTGCTCGGCCGGCGGTCACTGTCGCTCCCAGTCCACCACGTCGACCAGCCAACCCTCGTCCGCCACCACCAGCTCCAACCGGAGCCGCCCGGTGTCGAGCGGTAGCAGCACCTCGACGAACGTGTCGGTACGCGATCGCACCGATGGTGGGCCGGTCACCTCCTCGGCCGGCACTCCGCCGGGCTCGGCGCCGGCCAGCTTCTCGGTCAGCGCCGGGGTCGACAACGACCGCAGGCCGGCCTGCCACTGTTCCGCCGTCATTCCGGGTCGGCCGAGCCAGGCGGAGGCGAACCGGTCGGCGGTCTGCTCCGGCGTGCGGGCGCCGGGCCGGGTGACCGGCGACGGCGGAGCCTCGGTGGAGGTCACCCCGTCGTCACCGGCCGTCGGGTCGACGGTGGTGATCGGCCGGTTCGGTCGGCTGCTCAAGCCGTCCGCCGGGTCCATCGGGCCGGACGCGAGGCGGGCCGCCCCGATCACCCCGAAGACCAGTACCGCGATCACCACCGCCACTCCCAGTCGGGACCGCAGCGCCCGGGTGAAGAGGAATTCCAGGGCCCGTCGCATCGCGGTCACCGAGCCTCTGAGCGCACCCGCGGTCCGGTGCGGTCCGGCGCACGTTCGGTGGAGCCGGGCCGGTAGACCACGAACGACGGGTTCTCCGACGGCACGTCCGGTTCGGTCCAGGTCGCCGGCTGCCGTCGACGGGGCTGCGGTGGCACCGGACGACCTCGGTTGCCGGTCTCCTTCGTCGGAGCCTCATCGGCGCGTTCCTGACCGTCCGGTCGACCGTCGCTGGCGCCTCGGCCCGCGACCGGGGTTGGTGTCGGCGTCGGGGCCGGGTCTTCCCGGCGTGCCTCCGGGCGCAGCCGGGTCTGCTCGGCGTCCGGCGACCGGCGGCGTCCGCCCACCGGTTCCATCGTGCCCCCGGGCTCGGCCACGTCGAGCCGGGCCGCCGTCCGCATGTCCCGGAAGAACCGGCGGTGCCAGGACCCGGCCGAGCTGACCGCCTCGCTGCTGTCCTTACCGCCGAGCTGGGTGATCCGCCGGTACGGCCGCAGCAGCAGCCAGCCGACCACGCCGCACAACCACACCAGCACCACCTGGAGCCAGCCGGGCAGCGTGGGCGTACTCATGATCAGATCGACCGCGAACAGGTAGATAGCGGCGCCGGTGCCGAAGATGGCGATGTTGAAGATCGCGGCGACCACGGCGTTCGCGAGCCGTCGTAGGCCGGCACTGGCCGGACGGAGCAACCCCACCGTGCCCAGGATGGGTGCCGCGATCACCGCCCATCGGAAGATCAGGAAGCCCAGCAGGACCAGCAGCGACGCGGTCAGGTCGAACATGGCGAACAGGACCGAGGCCAGCACCGCGATGAACCCGGCCCCGACCCGGTCCATGTCCCGGACACCCTGGAGGTACTCGTACGCCTCCGGGTCCTCGGTCTGGATCTGCTCGGCCACCCGCGCCCACTGCTGCTGCTTGGCCTTGATCGTCGCCTCCCGGGTGGCCGGGTTGGCGCGCAGCTTCTCGACCTCGTCCCACGACAGCGCCTTGGCGTCGTACAGCGCCGGACCGTACTTACGGGCCGTCTCACTGTCGGCCGAACCGAGCACGCCCCGTAGCCAGTTCCGATAGAGCATCGCCTCGGTGGCGGTGTCGCTGGCTCGCACGGCGGGTGGTCTGTTGTCCTTGCAAGCCTCAGGATTCGGATCGTCGCACTGGCTCGGCGGAGTATCCCGTGCTGCCGGGCCCACCGCGTCGTGCACCACGCCCAGCGAGGTGACCAGCGTGCCGTCCGCGATGTTCGCCGACTTGACCGGCCAGGCGGCGAGGGCGGTGACCGCGACCATCACCAACAGAGCCCAGCCGGCGGTGGTCATGGCGTTGCTCATGTCGGACTGGCGAGATCGCCAGAGCAGATAGAGCCCCACCACGCACAGCGTGACGATCCCGAAGACGCTGAACACCTTCTCGTAGACGGCCTTGGTCGCCTTCTCAACCAGCGGGTCGGCCCAGCCCCACATCGACCGGGGGTCCCAGGCGCGTTCTCGTAGCGCATTGGAGGCGCCGACGATCGCGGTGGCCACCATGAACTCGCCGTTCGCCACTGTGGTGGTGAACTTGTAGTCCGGATGCAGGACCGACGACGCGCAGCCGCCGGGGATGTCGTACGTCGGATAGCTGTATCCGGCGTAGCCGTAGTCGCTGTAGAGCCCCTTCGGCCCGGGTTGCTTGGCGGAGTCCGGACGACCGGCGAACCAGCCGGCGAGGCCGGAGTCGGGCGTGCCCGGGGTCGGCGCGTTACGGCACTTGACCTCGTCCTCGCTGACCGCCTGGAGCTTCCCTACGCAGGCCCGGAAGTCCGCTTGCCATTCGGCCGTCGTGCAGAGGTCGGCTCGGGCCTGGGCGACCGGTGGCGCGGCCGCGGCCGCCTCCGCGCCGAGCAGCGGCCAGCTGAGGGTGGCCCCGGCCAGCACGCCGAGCGCGAGCAGGAACGACGCGATCCGTGCCCGGGGCCCAGCCATGTCACGCCTCCAGATCCGGCAGGGAGATGCTCGGCAGGACTCCGGCCGCCGCGGCGATCGCGGCGGGCGTCGTGTCGAGGTGGTCCAGCAGGCCGTCGACGTACGAGACGTCGACGCGGACCTTCTGCACCCGACCGTCGACGTCGCGCATCACGAACTCCCGGAAGCCGAGGCGGTCGGCCGAGTTGGTGTCGGCGGCGGAGAGCGAGGCCAGGGTGGCCTCGTACCCGTCGTTGACCGGCACCCGCAGCAGCCGAAGCGCTTCGGAGGCGATCTCGGCGTCCTCGGCGATCCGGCCGACGAAGACGGTGGAGACCAGGTTCTGCACGTCGAGGCCGAGGATGTCGCGGGGGTTCTGCGAGGCGACCAGCGCCGCGAGGTTCCACTTTCGGGAGTCCCGGGCGAGCCGGACCAGGAACGAGCGGCCCGACCGCCAGCCTTCCATGAAGTGCGCCTCGTCGAGGCCGACGAGCTTTCGGGACGACATCGACCCGCCGTAGCAGCGGCGGACGGCGAGCCGGTGCGCGGTGTGCAGCATCGGCAGGGCGAGGGCCTCCTCGGCCGACCAGTACTCTCGTTCGATCTTCAGGTCGGGCAATCGGAGCCCGGCCATCGTGATCACGGTGAGCGCCGCGTCGGCACCGAGCAGACCCTCCGGCGGCCGACCGAAGAAGAGCATGGCCAGCGGCATCTCGGCGGTGTCCAGGAGCAGGTTCGCCAGCTCCTTGCCGGCGTCGTCGTCGAGCCGGCCGAGGCAGCTCACCACGTCGTCCAGGGTGGACGTCTCCTCGGCGGGGACCTGCCGGACGGCGTGCCGGAACAGGGTGGCGGTCGACGCCTCGCGGGCCACCTGCGGCGGCACGAGCATCATGCAGATGTCCTGGACCAGCATGCGCCGCTCGGCCCGGGCGTTGGAGACCGCGATCTCGAACTCGCGGTCACCGGGGGCGCCGGTGGCGAACTCACTGCGCAGTGGCGTCGGGATGAGCGAGTAGGGCGCCAGGGTGCCGTGCTCCGACCCGGTCAGGTTCAACACCCGGGAGTACGGCCGCAGCTCGGGCATGGCGCAGAGCCGGGCCAGCGGCCCGGACGGGTCGAGCAGGGTCACCTGGACCCCCCGTCGGGCGGCGAGATAGCCCAGCGCGCCGAGCAGGGTCGACTTGCCACCGCCCGGCTCGGCCACGAAGACCGCGAGCCCGGAGCGTTCGCGTACCTCCATGGGGAAGTGCAGGTCGAGGAAGACCGGGCGGCGGCAGGTGCCGGCGGTACGCCCGATGAGGTCGCCCCGGCGGTCACCGACGGTGGACGCGGCCTGGGGGAGCGCGGCGGCGAGCAGCGGGACCGGCATCCGGCGGACGTAGCCGGTGTTGGCGATGGGCTCGCCGGGGATGAACTCGCGAGCCAGCCAGTCCTGGTTCTTCGGGTGCTGCAGGGAGATGCGCAGCTCCCGGGAGTAGAGCTGGATGAGCCGCCGGGCCCGCTCCAGGCACTCCTCCCTGGTCCGGCCGCCGACCGCGATCCGGTGCCAGCCGTGGGCGCGGGCCGAGTCGACGGGCAGCCCGGTGGTCATCTCGTCGCCGATCACCAGCGCCCGCTTGGCGAGGCGTTCCAGCTCCGGTGGCGCGTCGATGCCGTGCTCGGCGTAGTCGAGCTGCTGGGAGCGGATCATCCGCAGCCGGTGTTCGAGATTGCGGAACGAGTCGCCGGATCCGAGGATGTCGACCCGGGTGGAGATCTCCATCGGCCAGGGCAGTCGCTCGTGGAAGTGCAGCCAGGGCTCGTGCCGTTCCGGGATCTCCAGCGGCTCCATCCGGCCGACGGCGAGCACTGCCACGTGCCGTTCCTCGCCGGTCATCCGGTTGACCAGTTTCACGGTCGAGCCGTACGGGGTGCGGTAGCGCTCGACCTGCTCGGTCAGGGCGAGCAGGTCACCGCGCTCCCAGCGGTCGTCGGTCACCGGGGAGAGCCGGCCCGGGGGCGCCATGCACAGCGCCACCGAGCGGTAGAGCAGCCACTCCAGCTCCTGGGCGGTGACTCGTCGGCCGCGCATGCCGAACGCGCCGAGAACCTCGTCGAACTGTTCCACGGTGCGGCCCAGTTTGCGACGCTCGCCCTCGGCGGTGCCCCGGCCGAAGGTGCGCAGCAGCCGTTCGGTCATGGAGTCGCCGAGGGAGCGGCGGGCGAAGGTGACGCCCAGGTAGGTCTGCCCCTCGGCGTGGTTGACGGCCATGAGGTGCCGCTGGGCGGCGACCAGGTGGTCCGCCCAGCCGGTGGTGCCGGCGACGTCGGGCAGCGGTGCCGGCGTGTGCGCGTCGATGGTGCGCGCCCACTCGTCGGCGGGGAACGGTCGGGTGGTCCGGCGCAGGTGCAGCCGGAAACCGGCCAGGCCCGCGTACTGCTCGGAGATCGCCGACAGCAGCGCCTCACGCTCGGCGTCCGGGCGGAAGGCCCAGCGGACCTCGGGCAGCCAGTACCAGGCGGTGACCGTGTTGGGGGTGAAGGTCAGGTGGCCGGCGATCTCGGTGATGGCCAGCTCGACCGACGGATCCCGGTCTCCGAATTTGATCTTCGGGGCGCGGACCCGGGTTGGCTTGATCGGCCGGTCCTGGTTGCTCGCGGCCCGCTGGCGGGGTGGCGCGACCTCTTTCCCGGCCCCCTTGGGTCGCTCCGACCCGGGGCGGCGCGGTGCCCGCTCCAGGGCCGGCCGGTCGCTCGGGGCGGCGGTGGCCGGCCGGTCCGTCGGGGCGGTGGGACGCTGCATCGATGCCGTCGGTGGGACGACGGGTGCGGCGCTGGACGTCCGGGGTGCCGGGCCGGTGGCCGTCGACGCGGACGCGCCTGCGGCGGTCGGCTCGGGGTCGTCCGAGGGGTACCGCATCGGGCGTCGGTCACCCGCCTGATGCGGCACCCGGGACTCACCGGCCGGGTAGGCGTCCGCCCGTCGTGGCTCGATGGGCGGTCGGTCGCTGGTGGACCGGTCGTCGGGCGTCCACGGTGGCTCCAACTCGGGCGCCGGTCGGGCCGGGGTCGGAGCGACCGCGGGTGGCTGCTGCGGGACCGTCGGCTGGCTCCGGGTCGCGGGGCCAGCCGTCACGGCCCGTGGACCACCAGGTCGCGCGCCACCGAACAGGTCCAGGAACGGCGAGTCGATGTCGGCGTTCTCGCCGGCCGAGACCGCGCTGGGCTCGGCGGGTGGCGTCCGGCGGGTGACCGGCCGAGGTGCCTGGAACACACCGACCGCGCCGTGGCCGGGCGAGGTCACCAGCGCGGGGTCGAGCGCCACCTCGTCCTCGGCCTCGGGGTAATCGAATGACTGCGCACGGTGACTGGCCGGCACGGCCGGGCGGCCGGCCGGGGAACCCGGCGTGGAAGAGCGACTCATGCGACCGCCTCACCCGCGTCGTGCAACAGACCGCTCGGCGTACGCCCGGTCATGCCAGCTCCTCCCGGATCCTGATCCGGCTGCCGACCAGACGCGGGTCGCGCTGCTCGATCGCCGGCTCCCGGGTACGTCGCCAGTCGGTCAGCGCGGTGCGG
Organism: Micromonospora sp. NPDC005197; assembly: GCF_040608295.1. Taxonomy (NCBI): domain Bacteria; kingdom Bacillati; phylum Actinomycetota; class Actinomycetes; order Micromonosporales; family Micromonosporaceae; genus Micromonospora; species Micromonospora sp. NPDC005197. The sequence goes on from NZ_JBEXHY010000090.1 coordinate 12,673, forward strand.
ATGACCACCCGCGCCGGCCGGTCGGGGTCGACGTGCCGGAAGATGAACGACGTGGTCACGATGGCGAGCGCGATCTCCCAGGCTGGGAAGAGTTCGACAGTCAACGTGAACAGCCAGTGGATGAACATGTAGAGGGGGACGAGCAGCATGAAGAGCCCGTACTGGGCGTAGGGCAGGTGGACCGGAAGGGTGTAGCCGGGCGGCCCGAGGTAGACCAGGCGGGCCCGGTAGATGTCGTCGTCGGTGCGTAGCCGCATCTGGTGAACGCGCCTATTCGAAGATCAGGTCGATCAGGTAATCGCCGACGAAGAAGAGTGTGGCCGCGCCGGCGATGAAGGCCAGCCCGACGATGGCGATCGCGGAGCTGGTCAGGACCTTGGAGATCTCGCCCCGGCTGGCGCGACCGATGAAGATGACGCCCAGGACGGCGAGCAGGATCGGCGCGATCTTGCTGGCGAAGAAGGTGACGACACTGTTGGTGTCGATCCCCTTCGGTGCCGGCTCCGCGAGTGGAGCCGACGCCAGGGTGGAGAGCGCGTGGGCGACGCCGGAAGACGCCGTCTCCATGAGCTCGAAGGCGATCACTGGAACCTCCCCATAGCGCGGCCGGCGGTGCCGCAGCGGTGCAATGGACGAGCCTGGCGGGAAATGTGCTCCACAGGGCGCAGCGTTCTTGACCCTGCGTTCGTTACTCACCACGGAGGGTGGCGAGGTTTGGGCGTTTTTCCCCCGCTTCGGCCCTCCCTCCAAGCTTCGCCATCTCGATGCTGGCCAATTCCAAAGCGTACGGGCCGCCCCGGATTGCGACAAGCCGCGAAGGGACTGCCTGCTGCTGCCCGGATGACCGATCGTACACCTGTTCTAACGAGCACGTCAGGGGTGGTCGACCCGGGCCGCCGGGTGCCGCCGCCGCGACCGGTACCGTCTAGTCGTGACCGATCTGGTACGGGCTCCGGGCCCGGTGGTGATGGGCGTCCTCAACGTCACGCCGGACTCCTTCTCCGACGGCGGACGGTACGCCGACCTCGACGCGGCCGTCGGACACGGCGTCCGTCTGCGCGAGGCCGGGGCGCACCTGATCGACATCGGCGGTGAGTCGACCCGTCCCGGCGCCGAGCGGATCGACGCGGTGACGGAGGCCGAGCGGGTGCTGCCGGTCATCCGCGAGCTGACCGCCGCCGGTGTGCCGGTCAGCATCGACACCAGCCGGGCGCGCGTGGCCGAGGCCGCGTTGGGCGCCGGCGCGGCGGTGGTCAACGACGTCTCCGGCGGGTTGGCCGACCCCGACATGGCCCGCGTCGTCCGCGACGCCGGCTGCCCCTGGGTCCTGATGCACTGGCGGGGCCACTCCCGGCAGATGCGCGACCTGGCCAGCTACACCGACGTGGTGACCGATGTGCGGGGCGAGCTGGCACAGCGGATCGACGAGGCGCTGGCCGCCGGGGTCCCGGCGGACCGCATCGTCATCGACCCCGGCCTCGGCTTCGCCAAGACGGCCGCCCACAACTGGGAACTCAGCGCTCGCCTGCCGGAGCTGCTGGACCTCGGGTACCCGCTGCTCTTCGGCGCCAGCCGCAAGTCCTACCTCGGTCGACTCCTCGCCGCCGCCGACGGCACACCGCGACCCACCGACCAGCGGGAGGCCGCCACCGTGGCCACCAGCGTGCTCGCCGTCGCGGCGGGCGCCTGGGGCGTACGCGTACACGACGTGCGCGCCACCGTCGACGCGCTCGCCGTCTGGGCCGCCACCGGCAGCCCGCGCCTGGTGCCAGCCAGCCCGGCTGGGCGGCCCGTACGAGCGGCCGCCGGCCGGCGAGAGGGAGACCGATGAGCGACCGGATCCAGTTGACCGGCCTGCGCGCCCGCGGCCGGCACGGGGTGTACGACTTCGAGCGCGCGCAGGGGCAGGACTTCGTGGTCGACGCCGTCCTGGAGTTGGACCTCGCCCCGGCGGCGGCGAGCGACGACGTCACCGCCACGGTCCACTACGGCGAGCTGGCCGAACGTCTGGTGGCGGTGGTGACCGGCGAGCCGGTCAACCTGATCGAAACCCTCGCCGACCGGCTGATCGCCGTCTGCCTGGCCGACGAGCGGGTCCGCACCGCCACGGTCACCGTGCACAAGCCGGAGGCGCCGGTGCCGCACACGTTCACCGACGTGGCCGTCACGATGACCCGGACGCGTACCCGATGACCCGGGCCGTGCTCTCGCTCGGCAGTAACCTCGGCGACCGCCTGGAGCACCTCCGGACGGCCGTCGCCACGCTCGGTGACACCGTGCTGGTGGTCTCCGGCGTGTACGAGACTCCACCGTGGGGGGACGCCGACCAGCCCGCGTACCTCAACGCGGTGCTGCTGGCCCAGGACGCCGCCGCCACGCCCCGCGACTGGCTGGAGCGGGCCCGGGCCGCGGAGCGCGCGGCCGGCCGGGTCCGTGACCCGCAGCGGCGGTTCGGGCCGCGCACCCTCGACGTGGACGTGATCGCGGTCTGGGGCGACGACGACGAGCCGGTGCTCAGCGACGACGAGGAGCTGACCCTGCCGCACCCCCGGGCGCACCTGCGCGCGTTCGTGCTGCGACCGTGGATCGACATCCAGCCGTACGGGCGGCTGCCCGGCCACGGCTGGTTGACCGACCTGCTCACCGCCGGCCCGGTCGCCGACGACGCGCTGGAACTGCGTCCCCGGCCGGAACTGGCGTTAGAGTCGACGGCATGACCCAGTGGAGCCGGCCGGCATGACGCAGGCGAAGTCCCCACCACCGGGCGGGCCGGGCCCGGACCGGTCGCGGATGGGCCCCACCCGGATCTCGACCCTGGTCGTGGCCGCCCTGGGCGCGGCGGCGGTGGCCTGGCTGCTGATCAGCAGCCTCTACTACAGCGGCATCCCCCGTCTGCCGTGGCTGCCGGTGGTGACGCTTGCCGCGCTCGCGGTGCTGGAGGCGTACGCGGCCGTCAACACCCGCGGTCGCATCGAGCGCAAGGCCGGCCGGGATCCGGTGAACCCGTTGATGGTCGCCCGGTTCGTGGTGCTGGCCAAGGCGTCGGCGCTGGCCGGGGCCATCTTCGCCGGTTTCTACGCCGGGCTCAGCGGGTGGCTCTTCGTCGAGACCACCCGGGCCGCCATCGAGGATCGGCCGGCCGCCGGGGGCGGGCTGCTGGCGTCGCTGGCGCTGGTGGGGGCCGCGCTCTGGCTGGAGCGGTCCTGCCGGGTCCCGGAGCGCCCGGACGACGAGCACGAGCCCGACCAGCGCCAGAGCCGTCCCGGCCAGCGCTGAGCAGGGGGTTACGCCTGGCTCCGGGCGCGGGTACGGTGCCTCCGATCGGAGAGCAACGGCCGCCCCCGATCCGTCCGTGCGCCGGACCGGGACGGCCGGCCACTGGGGAGGCGGTGCCATGGGGTACGAGGACACGGGCCGGGACCGGTCGGTCGAACCCTCGTCCGGGGTTCCTGTCGCCGTCCTGGAGAACGTCTTCGACGATCCCACCCACGGCGAGCCGGGCCGGGACCGCGTCGGTGTGCACATGTTGTGGGAATTCCTGCTGCTGGTCGGTCTCGTCGCCCTGGGCTGGCTGCTCTGGCGGGCCGACCCGGACGCGCTGCGCGGCGCCGGTCTGCGTACGTTGCTGGTCGGCGCGGTCGGCCTCGGGCTGCTCGCTCTCGCCGCCGGGCTGAGCCTGCGCACCGCCGTCCCCAACCTGGCCGTCGGGCCGGTCGCGGTCGCCGCCGCGCTGCACTACGCGGAACAGGGCGATCGGGGTCTGGCGACGTCAGTGGGGTCGGCCGTCGTGGTCGCCGCGGTGGGCGGTCTCGTGTTGGCGCTGGCCGTGGTGGTGTTACAGGTGCCCGCCTGGGCGGCGAGCCTGGCCGCAGCGGCCGGAGTCGTGGTGTACATCGAACGTCGTTCGACGTCGATTCTGGTGCAGGGGGACTACGACCCGAGGCGTACGGCCGGCTACCTCTTCGCCGGGTTCGCCGCCGTCGCGGTTCTCGGCGGTCTGTTCGGCACGATCAGGTCGATCCGCCGGCTGGTGGGTCGGTACCGGCCGGTGGCCGACCCGGCCCGTCGCCGGGGCGCGCTGGCCGCCGTGGTCGCCGCCGTCGCGCTCGTCGGTTCCACGGTGCTGGCCGCGCTCGCCGGTGTCCTGCTCGCCGCCAACGGCCCCGGGGCGGTCACGCCCACCTCCGGGCTGGACTGGACCGTCCTGGCCATCGGCGTGTCCCTGCTCGGCGGCACCAGCGCGTACGGCCGCCGCGGCGGGGTGTTCGGCACGGTGCTGGCGGTCGGCCTGGTCACCGTCTTTCAGGCGTACGCGCCGGAGCGCGACTGGACGGTGAGTCAGTGGGCGCTCGGTGGCGTGGCGCTCGGCGTCGGGCTGCTGGTGACCCGGCTGGTCGAGACGTTCGGGCGGCCCCGGCCGGGCCACGTGGAGGAGATCGAGCCGGTCGGCGACGGCACGATCAGCACGGGATGGAACGTGCCCCGGCAACAGTCGGCCGACAACTGGCCTCCGACGCTGCCGACACCCCTCGCGCCGGAATCGGCCGACCCGTGGCGTGACCCCCGCTGGGAGACCGGCCCGCGGCACTGGGACGCCGACGACCGGTGAGCCGTGTCCCGTCCGCCGAGCCGGCGCTGATCTCGACCGTTAGGCTCGCCGCATGACCGACACACCTGCCGCCACCCCCGGCGGAACCTCGTTCGAGGAACTCGACGCGTTGTCCACGGAGGAGCTGCGGGAGCGGGCGTTCGCCCGGGCCCGGGAGCGTCGCGACGTGGGGTTCTACTGGTCGGTGCTGCGGCACCTGCCGAACGCGGACGAGGCCACGGTGCTGGACGGCGCGCCGAACTCGATCGGCCCGACCATCGACGAGGCGAACGCCTTGTGGCGGGAGCTGACCGGGCACGGCTACGAGGAGTCGGCGCCGCTGCTGCGGGCCGCCTTCATCGACTACCTGCTGAAGCACTGAGCCGTTCGGGGCAGCCCAGGTCCGCCCGGCCGGCCGGCACGGGACCTGGGCGGATCATGGGACTCGTCCGTACGGGCCCGGTCAGCGGCTACGGGACGGCCGCCGGCACCGGCGCGCTCGCCGTACTGCTGCTGGTCGGCATCTGTGGCAGCCCGGCGTACACCGGCTGGGCCGCCGCGACGCTTACCGACCCGGACTCGGCCGGCGGCTTCTACCTGCGCCTGCTCGCCTGGCCGGCCTGGCGGCTGGACGCGGACGGGCAGGCCGGCGGTCTGTTCGCCGCCGACCTGCGGGCCGTCGCGCTCGTGGTCCTCGCGGTGGCGCTGCTCTATCTGCTGCCCGCCGCGCAGGTGGCCCGGGTGCCCGGCCCGGTCAGCCAGTTCTTCTCCGGCTGGGCCGCGTACGTGCTGGCCGGCGGGCTCGCCGCCGTGCTGGCGGCGCTGCTCGGCCCGGACCCGTCGCTGCTGGCAGCACTGCGAGACGCCAGCAGCGGCGCCGGCTACGGCTTCCTCACCGGCTGGATCATCGGCACCGCGAGCCTCGGTGGTCGCGCCTGACCCGCGCGACCCCATGTGGAACGGGTGCCGCCGCCGGGCCGGTCAGCGGTCGGGTCAGCCCGTCGAGCGGCCCAGGTCGAGCAGACGCTGGCGGCTGAGCGCGCCCACCGGGCGGCCGTCGTCGGTCACGACGAGCTGGTCCCGCCCCGACGTGAGCAGTACCGCCAGCGCGTCGTACGCCGTGCCGTCCAGCGCCACGGTGGGCAGATCCGCGGCGGCGCCTGGGGGCACCGGCTCCAGGGACTCCCGGTCGAGCGGGGTGACCGCCAGCCGGCGGATGCCCCGGTCGGCTCCGACGAATTCGCGGACGAACGGGGTGGCCGGTGCGCCGAGCAGGGCGGCCGGCGTGTCGTACTGCTCAAGGTGCCCGCCCTGAGAGAGCACGGCGATCCGGTCACCGAGCCGGACGGCCTCGTCGAGGTCGTGGGTGACCAGCACGATCGTCTTGCGGACCTCGGCCTGGAGGCGGAGGAACTCCTCCTGCAGGCGGGCCCGGACGATCGGGTCGACGGCCGAGAACGGCTCGTCCATCAGCAGCACCACCGGGTCCGCGGCGAGCGCGCGGGCCACGCCGACCCGCTGCCGCTGCCCACCCGACAGCTCGTGCGGATAGCGGCGGCCGAACTGGGCCGGGTCCAGACCGACCAGGTCGAGCAGCTCGTCGACGCGGGCCCGGGTCCGATCCCGGGACCAGCGGAGCAGACCCGGGACGGTCGCCACGTTCGCCCGGACCGTCTGGTGTGGAAAGAGGCCGACGTTCTGGATCACGTAGCCGATCCGGCGGCGTAGCCGCACCGGGTCGACGTCGGTGACGTCCTCGTCGCCGAGCATGATCCGCCCGGCCGTCGGCTCGATCAGACGGTTGACCATGCGGAGCACTGTCGACTTGCCGCAGCCGGACGGGCCGATCAGCACCACCAGCTCGCCGGCCTTGACGTCCAGGCTCAGGTCCCGCACGGCCTCGGTGCCGTTCGGGTAGCGCTTCTGGATGCCCTGCAGGGAGATCGACGCCGCGCGAGGGGATTCGGCCACGCTGGCGGCCTCCGGGGTAACGTCCACGTATGTCCTTCCGCCTGAGCTACCGGGCCGACCCGGGTAACCCCTGGTTCTCCTGGCAGTACGTGCGGGACAACTCTGACACGATCCTCGCCGCCATGCGCGAACACGCCTCCCTCACGGGACGCGCGGTGCTGATCGCGGTGCTGATCGCCCTGCCGTTGTCCGTGCTCGCGTACTGGGTCCGCCCGCTGGCCGGCCCGATCCTCGGCGTCACCGGCGTGATCTACACCATCCCGTCACTGGCGCTGTTCGCGTTCATCGCGCCGTACCTGGGCACCGGCGCCACCACCGTGCTGGTCGGGTTGGTCCTGTACGCGCTGCTGCTGATCGTCCGCAACGTGGTGGCGGGGCTCAACCAGGTGCCGCCGGAGGTCGGCGAGGCCGCCGAGGGCATGGGCTACGGCCGCTGGCGGCGGCTCTTCCGGATCGACCTGCCGCTGGCGATCCCCGGCATCCTGACCGGGTTGCGCCTGGCCACCGTGTCGACGGTCGCGCTGGTCACCGTCGGCGTGCTGGTGGGGCACGGCGGCCTCGGTCAACTGATCTTCGCGGGCTTCCAGAACAACCTCTACAAGGCCGAGATCATGACCGGTACGGTGCTCTGCGTGGCGCTCGCGGTGCTGCTGGACCTGCTGCTGGTCCTCGTCGGCCGGCTGGTCACCCCCTGGTCCGCCCGGGGCGTCCGGTGAGCGCCGCGGCCAACCCCGTGCACCAGGCGGTGCTCTGGCTCAACGACCCCCTGAACTGGAGCAACCCGGGCGGCATCCTGGACCGGCTCGGCGAGCACCTGACGATCTCCGCCCTGGCGGTGGCGCTGGGCTGCCTGGTGGCCTGGCCGGTCGGGCTGTGGCTCGGGCACACCGGCCGCGGCGGCGGTCTGGTGGTGCTGGTGTCCAACGCCACCCTGGCCATTCCCACCCTGGCGCTGCTGACGATCCTGCCGCTGACCTTCCTCGGCTTCGGGCGTACGCCGGTGGTCGTGGCGCTCGCCGTCTTCGCCATTCCACCGCTGCTGGCCAACGCCTACACCGGCGTACGTCAGGCCGACCCGGAGGCGCGCGACGCGGCCCGCGGGATGGGCCTGTCCGGCGGGCAGTTGCTGCGCCGGGTGGAGCTGCCGCTCGCGGTGCCGTACCTGGCGGCCGGCTTCCGGACCGCCGCCGTGCAGGTCATCGCCACGACCGCGCTGGCCTCGTTCGTCAACGGTGGCGGTCTCGGCGAGATCATCCGTACCGGATTCGGTCTGAGCATCGCCGCCGGTGGCGGGCAGATCGTGGCCGGCGGTGTGCTGGTGGCCGGGCTGGCACTGCTGGCCGAGCTGCTCCTCGGGGTCGTCGAACGCCTGGTCACCCCCCGTCCGCTGCGACGCGGACGGCAGCGCGCGGGCCGCGCCCGGCCCGCCGACGCCACCGGCCGCGCCTGACGCGCCGTCGCGATCCGTCCGGGTGAGCGGACGCCGAAGCGGCGACCAGCGGCGGGCCGCTCGGTGACGATGCGGTGACGAAGCCCATCCCGGGTTGTCGGTCGCTCGCGGACCATGTTGGGTGGAAGTCGCGGGCGGCCGACAGCCGGGATCGCCCGTCGGACACGCGGCCGGCCCGGGACGGGTCGCGCCGGGACACGGAAGGCGGGCGGCACACATGCGCGCACGTACACGTCTGGCGATGGGCGCCATCGGCGCCATCGCCGGAGCAGCACTCCTCACCGGGTGTGGCGATGCCGGCTCGTCCGGCACCGACGCCCCCCAGACGAGCGCCTCCGGGGCCGGGTGCGCCCCGGTCGCCGGTCAGCAGCTCATCGCTCTGACGGACGACAAGAAGCTCCAGAACTCCGACAACGTCATCCCGGCGGTCAACAGCAAGGTGGCCAACCCGCAGCTGATCGCCGCGCTGGACAAGGTCTCCGCGGCGCTCGACACGCCGAAGCTGATCCAGCTCAACAAGGCCGTCGACGCCGACCGCAAGACCCCCAAGGTGGCCGCCGAGGAGTTCGCCAGCGCCAACAACATCACCGCGGGAATCGCCAAGGGCCCGGGTGGCGACATCGTGGTGGGCGCCGGCAACTTCAGCGAGAGTCAGACCCTCGGCGAGCTGTACCGGATCGTGCTCACCTCCGCCGGTTACCAGGTCAAGGTGCAGCAGATCGGCAACCGGGAGCTGTACGAGCCGGCGCTGGAGAAGGGCGAGATCCAGGTCGTCCCGGAGTACGCGTCGACCATGGCCGAGTTCCTCAACGCCAAGGCCAACGGCAAGAACGCCCAGCCGGTGTCCTCGCCCGACATCAACACGACGGTGACCAAGCTCAAGGCCGAGGGCGACAAGGTGGGCATCACCTTCGGCTCGCCGGCCGCCGCGCAGGACCAGAACGCGTTCGCGGTCACCCAGGAGTTCGCCGACAAGTACGGCGTGCGGACCCTCTCCGAGCTGGCCGCGAAGTGCTCCGGCAGCGCGACGGTGCTGGGCGGCCCGCCGGAGTGCCAGCAGCGTACGTTCTGCAAGCCGGGCCTGGAGAAGACGTACGGGCTCTCGGTGGGCTCGTTCTCCTCGCTGGACCAGGGCGGGCCGCTGACCAAAAACGGGCTGCGTGAGGGCAAGATCAGCGTTGGTCTGGTCTTCTCCTCGGACAGTGCCTTCGCCACCAGCTGAGGTTCCTGTCGGGTGTGCCGTGGACGCCCCCTCCCCATCTCGGGGCGGGGGCGTCCGCGCGTCCGGGGACCCGTTCCCTCCGCTGGGGATCGTCGGTAGGCTGCACAGCCATGCCAGCCCCGGTCACCCCCGACGCCCGGCGTCAACCGCTGTTGCTGACCGTGCTTTTCTGGGGCGGCGTGGCCCTGGCCCCGGTGGCGGCGCTGATCCTTCTGGTCGCTGACGGTAACGGCCCGCTGCGCTTCGCGGCGGTGCTCGCCATCGTGGCGGTGGTCCTGATCGGCCTCTCCATCGCGTTGCGTCCCGACGGTGACGACGGTCGGGCCGATGAGCTGCTGGACGAGATCGAGGAGCTGCGCCGGGAGTTGCGCGCCGAGATCGTGGCCGCCGCGCAACGCGGCAACCAGGCGCTCGACCAGGCGCAGCGAGCCCAGGAGGGGATCGCGGCGGTCCGCCGCCGCCTCGATGCCACCGGAGCGGCCCTCGCCGGCGCCACCCCGCTGGCCGAGCCGGCAG
>NZ_JBEXHY010000091.1:0-21765 GCF_040608295.1 Micromonospora sp. NPDC005197
CTCGCGTAGGCGCGCCCTCTCCTCGGCGGCGGGTCGGCGGGTGTGGTCGGAGACCGGCGGACGGGCGACCAGGACCGCGTCGACGCGGCGGGACGCGTTCGCGCCGACGGACCGCACCGGAAACGACGCCTACGGTTTGCGGGCGAGGAGCCCGACGAAGGTGTGATAGGTGTCGGTCTGCATCGGCGCGGGCGTACCCGGCTCTGGGCGCCACTCGGCCAGCGGCACCAGCCCCGGCTCCAGCAGCGTCAGCCCATCGGCGAACGAGAGGATCTCCTCGTCCGTACGCCAGCGGCCGGTGCCCAACGACTCGTTGAAGACCCGCTCGACCTCGCGGGCCTTGCGGGAGCCTTCGGGGTCCCGCTCACCCGGGTCGCGGAAGTGCGAGATCGCCACATAGCTGCCGGAGGGCAGCGCGTCGATCAACGCCGCCGCCACCGCTCGCGGATCCTCGTCGTCACCGAGGTGGTGCAGGATCGCGAAGAGCAACAACCCGATCGGTCGGTCAAAATCGAGGAACCGACGTACGTCCGGATGGTTGAGGATTTCCTGTGGTGCCCGGACGTCCGCCTGGATCACCGTCGCGGTGCCCTCCGCGGCGAGCAGGGCCCGTCCGTGTGTCAGGACGATCGGATCATTGTCCACATACACCACCTGAGCCTTCGGGTTCTGCTCGGTGGCGACCTCGTGCACGTTGCCCTGGGTGGGCAGCCCCGATCCGATGTCGAGGAACTGGTCGATGCCCGCCTCGGTGACCAGGAAACGAATCACGCGACGCAGAAAGGCCCGGTTCGCCTGACCGGCTGCCGGCCCATCCGGTGTGATCCGCAGGGCGTGCTCGGCGACCTGTCGGTCGACCTCGAAGTTGTCCTTGCCGCCGAGGAAGAAGTCATAGACCCGGGCCACGCTGGGAATGCTGGGGTCGATGCCGGGGGGTGCCGCCTTGTCGCGGGTCACAGGCGTCTCCATTCGATCGGGACGGGCGCAGTCTGAGGTCTGCGGGCGGTGCCGGATTGCGGCGAGTCTAGCGATCGGGAAGGTTGAATTTTACCCCGACTGGTATCGCTCCCAGCGAACCGTCCCGTGACCAGCACACTCGTTCAGCGACGCCGGCTGGCGGTAGGCCCGGCGCCATCACGGTCATGTTGCTGGCGGTCGGCCGGGACCCGGCGCCGCGTCCCGTTAGGCTCGCCGACATGCCGGACAGCACTTCGACGTCGCGCGTAGTCGGCGGCGATGTCATCGAAGGGCGGCAACGCCTCATCTTCGTCAACAAAGGTGATCACTACGCACTCAGCACGCTCGGCGTTTTCGCGGACGGCGTCGTCCTCTGGCGATACGGTTCAACTGATCTCGACGGCCTTCGCGCTGTGTTCGACGATGGAACGCTGACCCTGACGCCACCCGAGGGCACTTCGCTGATCATCAGCGGCACGGCGAGAGGATCCGTGCCGGCACTGGAGTCGTGGCTGACTCCGGAGCTGGTGATCGGCGAACTCGCCGACGAGGTGGATCTTCTCAACAACCGGCCGGATTCCTCCCGGCGCTGCTGGAACGCACTGCTGGTGTACGCCGCGGAGCCGACCGGGGCAAACCTGGAAATCGTTCGCGCGCTGTATCACGCGGTGCCCGAACACCGCCGGATCTACATGCTCGGTGACATGGACCAGAACGACGTCCCGGTCCGGATCCTGCTCGCTGAAGTGGGTGAGACGATCCAGGCCAGGCGCTCAGGCCACATGCTCACGGTGACCCCCGAGGCCCGGAAGCAGGCGCTCGACTATTTCCGCAGGAGCGAGGCTGGTATCGCCAAAGCCCGGACACAGCAGGTGGCGGACGGACCGGAGACAACCGTCCCGCTGACCATCGGCGGGCACGTCTATCCGCATGGCTGGCCGGACCCCGCGGGCCTCGAGGTCCTGCAGATCGACTATCCGGCGGCGGTGATACACGGCGGCCGGGAGTACGCGAGCGTCATGCACGCCTACTGGGCGCTGTCCACTGATGACGCCGAATGGCGCGATCGGATCGCCACGGCCGTCCGTGGCCTCGACGCCCGGGCTGTCGGCGAGGAGGCACCCCGGCGGGCAGGCTGGCCGGCGGCGCGGCTGAGCGTGATGGCCTCGCTGCTGCGGGACAAGTTCGAGCGCCATCCGGCGATGGCGGAAACGCTGCTGGGCACGGGTGACGCCCGGCTGCTCTACAACGACTGGGCTTCGAAATATTGGAGTTCGAGCGGCACCAACTGGATTGGACGGCTGCTGGAACTCGTCCGGTCGGAACTGACTCACCGATAACCGGTCCCGCCGAAAGGGATCACCGGCCCGTGAACGGTCCGGGCCGGTGATCAGGAGACAGTGTTGCGGGTCAGCGGCCCTGCAGGCGCTTCACGTTGTCGCCGAAGGTCCAGCCCTTCGACCCGTCCCAGTTCGCCGACCAGGTCATCAGGCCCTTGATGCCGGGGACACTGTTGTACGCCTGGGTGACCAGCGACGTCGACATGTAGCCGCCACCGGCACCGGACTGCGCGGGCAGGCCCGGAACCTGCTTGTCGTACGGCACGCGGATGGTGGTGCCCTGGATGGTGAGGCCGTTGTTCAGGCACTGCGTCTGCACCGTGAAGCCCTGCACGGTACCCGCGGGGTACGAGTCGCCGGCGCAGCCGTACATGCTGCCGTTGTAGTACTGCATGTTCAGCCACCAGAGCCGGCCGTTGTCCACGTACTTCTTGATGATCGGCAGGTACGAGCCCCAGATCGAGCCGTAGACCACACTGCCGCCGGTGACGTAGGCCGTCTCCGGTGCCATGGTCAGGCCGAAGTTCGAGGGCATCCGGGCCAGCACCCCGTCGATGATCCGGATCAGGTTGGCCTGCGACGTCGACAGGGTGTTGATGTTGCCGCTACCGGTCAGGCCGGTCTCGATGTCGATGTCGATGCCGTCGAAGTGGTAGGCCGTCAGGATCGGCACGATCGTCGCGATGAACCGGTCGGCGACCGCGGTGGAGCTCAGGTCGATGCCCGCGGCGGCCCCGCCGATCGACATCAGGATCGTGGCGCCGGCGGCTTTGGCCTGGCACATCTCGGCCGGGGTGGCCACCTTCACGCCGGCGTCCATGCCGTTCTCCCAGAGGACCGTGCCGTCTGAGCGGATCACCGGGAATGCCGCGTTGATCACGTTGTAGCCGTGCTGGTTGAGCCGGCTGTCGGTGATCGGGATCCAGCCGAGTCCGGGGTGGACACCGTTGGAGGCGCCGTCCCAGTTCTCCCAGTAGCCCTGCAACACCTTGCCGCTGGGCCGCGACTTCACCGCGCAGGTCCCGCCAGTTGGCGGCGGCGTGGTGGGGGGAGGTGTGGTCGGAGGCGGCGTGGTGGGCGGCGCGGTCGTCGGTGGTGGCGTGGTGGGCGGCGGCGTGCTTCCCGAGCACGCGCCCAGGTCACGCCACAGCGACGGGGTCGCGGCGGGGTTCCAGCCGGCGCCGGGGTACGCGGTGTGGGTGACCAGAGCCTGGTAGAGCCGGCCACCGTAGGTGACCTGGGCGCCTGCCTGGTAGGTGGTGCCCTCGGCCCAGGCCGGCGCGGTGCAGGCGACCAGCGCGACGGCGTTGCCCGAGGGCACGGCTGCCATGCTGCTGGGGACGAAGGCGACGGCGGCCGTGACGGTCATCGCCGCCCCGGCCACCACTGCGAAAATCCGACGGCTTCTCATGGCTCACTCTCCGGCTTCGGCGACCCGTGACCTCCACATATTGACGTTCGTGCGGCTTAATAGCAAGGGTTGTTTACAGATAGCGAGCGGGTCGTCGCCGTCGCCGGCGGCTCCGGGGCGCCCAGCCGCGTCCGGGGCCGCCGAGGGGACCGGTGCCCGGGTGCCGTGGCGACCGCCTCGACAGGCGGTGGCGACTGTCGTGCTGGATACTTCCCCGATGACCAATCCTGACCTCGATCCGGACGTCTATCCACCCCTCGATCCTCGCGAGCCCGTTCCGGAGACCGCCGAAGAGCTGCTTCCCGGTACGCCGAACGAACTGCCGGCCGCGCCGACTGAACCGATGCCCGACGACGGCGAGCCCGGAGGCGTACCCGAGCCGGCGTGACAGTCGTCCGGCAGCGCTGTCCCGCCCCGCTGTGAGACGTCAAGGACTCGGGTGGGACCCGCGCATGGTCGCCGACCGAGGCGTGAGATACGTTGGCGATCATCGATACGTGGCGGGATCGTCGACGTATGACAGGCGTGTTCCCGTCCTCGCTGATCCGCCGCCTACTGCCGGGTCTGCTGGCCGCCGTCGTGGTGTCGACGGCGGTGCTCACCACCGCGATCAGCGCCGCTCCGGCAGCCGACGCCGGGGCCGCGCCGCCGGCCGCGTACCCCGGAATCGTCCCGGCCCCCGGCGGGCCCGCGGCGCCGACGCCAACCACGGCGCCCAGTACGCCGAGCACCTCGCCCTTCCCGCCGAGCGCGCCCACGAACCTGACCGCCAGCGAGGTCCGGACCGGGTCGGTCACCCTCACCTGGACGGCCGCCAGGCCGGGCTGTTGCGCCGTCACCGGGTACGACATCACGTACTACCAGGCGTTCGACGACGTCATCTACAGCGCCAGCGTCGGGGCCGTCACCACCACCACGATCAGCAACTACCTCCGGCCGGGCAAGCAGTACTCGTTCCGGGTGGCCGCGCGGGACAGCCTGGGACACCGCTCGGCCTCGACAGACGCGCTGACCGTGGTCACCCCGGTGACGGACACCGGCCCGGACACCACCCCGCCGAGCGCCCCGCAGAACCTGACCGTCGGCGAGGTCACTGCCTCGACCGCCATGCTGTCCTGGTCGCCGTCGACGGACAACGTCGGCGTGCTCGGGTACAACGTCTACCAGTTCGACGGTTGGTTCACCTCGACGCTGATCGCCACCGTGCCGGGAACGACGTACACGGCGTCGCTACCCCCGTCGACGCCGCTTCGCAACCTGTTCTACGTACGGGCCCGGGACGCGGTGGGCAACGTGTCGATCGCGTCCAACACGGTCGCCCTGCCCACGACGTCCACTCCGCCGCCCCCGCCGCCCCCGACCTGCCGGGTCACCTACCGGAACCAGTCCGAGTGGCACGGCGGCTTCGTGGCCACGGTGACGGTCCAGAACACTGGCGCGGCACCGGTCGACGGCTGGATCGTCACCTTCAGCTTCCCGGGAGACCAGCAGGTCATCTCGGGGTGGAACGCCACGGTCGGCCAGACCGGCGCCACCGTGACCGCCCGTAACGTCGACTGGAACCGCGTCCTCGCGCCGAACGGCTCGGCGAGCTTCGGCGTCCAGGGGCGGTGGAGCACCAGCGACGCGCCGCCGACCAGCTTCTCGTTGAACGGCGCCCCCTGCACGGTGGGCTGAGCGCGTCCCCATTGGAGGATCTTCGTGAGCACACCCCACCGCCGCCGCAGAGCACTGCTCGGGGCTGTCACGGCCGGCATCCTCGCCGCCTCGACCACATTCGGCGGTACGACCGCGCCGGCCTCCGCCGCGAACACGCTCAGCATGCGGGGCGCCGACGTCTCCTCGTTGCAGCGCAGCCTGGATCTGGGCGCCAGGTACTACGATGCCGGCGGTGTCGCCCGCGACCCACTGGACATCCTGAAGTCCGTCGGCGTCAACTACGTCCGACTGCGCGTCTGGAACAACCCGATCAGCGGCTACAACAACAAGAGCAAGGTCTTGACCCAGGCGAGGGCGGCCAGGGCGAAGGGCCTCAAAGTGCTCATCGACTTCCACTACTCCGACACCTGGGCCGACCCCGGCAAGCAGTACAAGCCGGCCGCCTGGGTCGGCCACAGCCTGAGTCAACTGCGCACCGACGTCTACACCTTCACCTACGACGTCTGCTCCAGCCTCCGAGGGCAGGGCACCCCACCGGACAGTGTGCAGATCGGCAACGAGATCAACGTCGGGATGCTGTGGGACGAGGGCAAGGTCGTCAACAACGACTTCGCCCCGCTGGCCGGCTTGCTCAAGCAGGGCTACAACGCGACCAAGGCGTGCGGCAGCGGCATCCCGGTGATGATCCACACCGCCGACGCCGACAGCAACGCCAACGCGCGATGGTTCTACGACGGCATCCGCGCCCAGGGTGTGCAGTGGGACATCACGGCCCTGTCGTACTACTGCATGTGGCACGGGACCCTGGCGAACCTCTACAACAACATCGTCGACCTGCGCGGCCGCTACGGGAAGCCGGTGGTGATCGTGGAGACCGCGTACCCCTTCACCCGGAACAACGCGGACAGCGAGCCGAACGCCATCGGCGACGCGATCTGTGACGGCATCAGCGCGACCTGGTCCGGGCAGGCCCAGGAGTTCGACTGGGTCCAGAACACGGCCCGCAACGCGGGAGCCATCGGTGTCTTCTACTGGGAGCCGACCTGGTACGCCGTCAACGGCAACGGCTGGGATCCGGCCAACATCAACGGCACCGGGAACCAGTGGGACAACATGGCGGTCTTCGACTGGTCCGGGCGGGTGAACCCGGGCGTGCGCTGGACGCCCTGACCCGTCGCCCGACGCGCGCGACCGCGGTCAGGATCGCTTCCGGAATGGGGCGAGGACGGCGCGGATCTGGTCGGCCGCGCCCCAGTCGTCGTCGAACTGGGCCAGCACGGCGAGGTGTTGCCGCAGCTGGATGATCGGCATGCGGGCCTGCCAACCGCTGTCGAGCGAGGTCAGTTCCGCGTAGACCTCGAACATCCGTCGCGCCTCGGGCGGAGGCGAGGTGGACCACACGTGGGCGAGGTCGACCTCGGCCCACACGTACGACACGGCCGGATCGATCAGCGCGGGCTGCCCGTCCGGAGTGGCCAGGATGTTCTGCACCCACAGGTCGCCGTGCGTCAGGCAGGCCGGCCGGTCCGGCAGCAGGTCGGGCAGCCGGTGACACAACCGCTCCAGCGCCGCCCGGTCGCCCGCGTCCAGTGCCGCCTCGACGCGCGGCTGCCCGAGCCACCGAAGCAGCCGGTGCTGTGCGAAGAAGGCGTAGCCGTCGTCATTCCAGGTATTGATCTGGCGGCGACGGCCCAGCCAGTTGTCGTGGTGCCATCCGAAGCGAGGATGGGTCGTGCTCATGTGCATGCGCGCGAGGACGTGGGCGAACTGCTCCCAGAAGACCTCGCTGCGCGGCCTCGGCTCCAGCATCGACAAGACGAGAAGTTCCCGGTCCGCCAGGATCACCTCGGGTGCCGCCACACCGCCGAGCTCGCGCAGGGCGGCCAGCCCTTCGGCCTCCGCGACGAAGACGTCGTCGGCCGGAGCGTCGGCGAAGGCCTTGACGAACACCGGCGGCGCGTCCCGGCGGGTGGCGATGCCCGCGAGCGCAGCGATCCCGCCCGTCACCGGTTCCACCGCGACGATGTCGCGCATCCTGGGCCGGAGCAGGCGCTCCAGCAGGACCGTCGTCGAGCGCATCAGGTCCGACTCCTCGGGTGCGGTGGTTCACGTCGCGCGCAATCCTAGGTGGCGGATGCCGGCCTCTCGAACGATCGACGATCGTCTTCCGGCCCGCTTCCGCCGACGGGTCAGGGTGTCAGGCCGGCCTGGATCGCCAGGATCGCGGCGCCCACTCGGTCACGGCTGCCGGTCTTGGCCAGCACATTGGTGACGTGGGTCTTGACGGTGCTCATCGAGAGGAAGAGGCGCTCGGCGATCTCGTTGTTGTTGAGCCCGGCGCCGATCAGGGCGAGCACGTCGGTCTCCCGCGGGGTCAGCTGGTAGACCGCCAGGTCCACGCGGGTGGCCGGCCCGGTAGCGCGTACCCGGTCGAGAACGGCGCCGGTGACCTCGGCGGAGAGGATCGCCTCGCCGGCGGCGACGGTGCGTACCGCGGCGATCAGATCGGCTGCGCTGCACCGCTTGAGGAGGAACCCGCGCGCGCCGGAGGCGATGGCGTCCAGGACGTAGGCGTCGTCGTCGAAGGTGGTCACAACGATCACGGCCGGGGCGTGCGGGATCGCGGCCAGCTCGCGGGTGGCCTGCAGACCGTCGAGCACCGGCATGCGGATGTCCACGAGGGCGACGTCGATGCGGGGGTCGCGACGCACGGCGTCGAGGAACTGCCGGCCGTCGGCGGCCTCGGCGGCGACGTGGATGTCGGGTTGGGACCGCAGGATCAGGCCGAAGCCGTCGCGGACCAGCTGCTGGTCGTCGACGATCGCTACCCGGATCACGGGTTCGCCACCGGCAGGGTGACCTGCACCAGGGTGCCGCCGCCGGGTCGCCGCGTCAGCTCCCAGCTTCCACCGCGCGCCCGCACGCGCTCCTCGATGCCCAGCAGGCCCGAACCGCGCCTGGGTGTCTGGGGCGGCCCGACGCCGTCGTCGCTGACCCGTAGACGGGCGTGGTCGCCGACGCGGACCAGTTCGATCCAGGCCGCTGTGGCCTTCGCGTGGCGGGCGATATTGGTGAGGGCCTCCTGGGCGATGCGGTAGGCGGTCAACACGCCGATCTCGTCCAGACCCGGCTCCGGGTCCACACGTACCCGTACCGCCACGCCCTGCTGGCGCAGCGGCTGCGCGAGCAGCTCGTCGATATCGGACAGGCGGGGCGGCGCGCTCACCGCGATCGCCGCGTGCGGATCGCGCAGGTGCACGACGAGCGTGTCCAGTTCGCTCAGCGCGGTGCGGCCGCTGCCCGCGATCGCCCGCAGCGCCGCCCCCGGGTCGGCGCTGAGCTGGCCCGCCTCGGCCTGGACCACCATCGCGGTGACGTGGTGGCCGACCACGTCATGCAGCTCGCGGGCCAGGTTGGTGCGCTGCTCGAGCCAGGCCGCCTGGCCGCGCAGGTCGTCCGCCTCCCGGGTGAGCGCGCGGCCGCGGGACCACGACCGCAACAGGATCGCCAGGACATAGCCGGCCGTCACGAAGACGAACGGCTGCTCGTACATTCCTCGCCCGGTGAGCAGCGCGGTGGTGAGGGCGCCGGCCGCGCCGAGCAGGCCAGCCAGCCACCCCAGCCACGGACGCCGGGCTGGGTCTTCGCAGCTGGAGAGGAACACGAGGCAGGCGGCCGCGAGGCCCAACTGCACCGACTCCCCGGTGCTCACGATCGCCACGAACCCGGCACAGGCCGCGAAGACCAGGGCGCGGTAGCGGGGCCGCAGCGCCGTGGCGCCGAGGCCGACCGGCGCCACCAGCCACGCCCAGCCCGCCGGCACGGACAGGCCCCCCTCGGCGGTCGTGATCACGAGAGCGATGATCAACCCCGCCAAGGCGTACGCCAGCCCGCGCACCCGCTCGGGGTCACGCAACCATTCCCGGATGTCGGTCATCACCTCAACAGTCTCCGCGACCAGCTCGGAGACCGACCAGTACCTCGGTACCAGATCGGGCGGTACCCCGGTGCTGCCCCGGCGAGCGGATCGGCACCACGGCACGTTCCGCCGAGAGGCGCACCGCACGACGCTTCTGGGGTGACTCTCGTCGACTCCCGCGCCGCCAGCAGTGTCGGCCCTCTCCGCACGGTTCCCAACTACATCACCGCCGTCCGCACGGTCGCCGCGGTCACCGTCGGGATCGCCGCCCTCGTCGCGGGATCGGTGGCATTTATGGCGGTAGCGTATGGCATCTACTGGATCGGGGACATGCTCGACGGCTGGGCTGCCCGGCGGCTCGGACAGGAGACCCGGGCGGGGGCCGTCCTCGACATCGTCAGCGATCGCGCGTGCACCGCCGTACTCTGCGTGGGCCTGGTCTCCCTCGTGCCCGACGTCGCGGTCGTGGCCCTGGTGTTCCTGCTGTCGTTCCTGGTGCTGGACACCATGCTGTCGCTGGCGTTCCTGTGCTGGCCGGTGCTCAGCCCCAACTACTTCCACCTGGTCGACCGCCGGGTGTGGGCGTGGAACTGGTCTCCGGTGGCCAAGGCCGCCAACACCGCCGGGGTCGTCGGCGCCATCGCGTTCGGGCAGTACCGGCTCGCGCTGGCCGTCGCCGTCGCCGTCGTCGTGGTCAAGCTGTGGTCAGTCGCCGCGGTGGCCCGGCTGCTCGACCGGGACGGCCGCGCGTGAGCAGCCTCGCCGAGGCGGTCGCGGGGCTCGGTTACGGTCTCGCTTCGGCCCTCGTTCCGGTCGTCAACGCCGAGGCGTACGCGGTGGTCGCCGGGCACCGTGGCGGCCACGTTGTCGTCGCCGTGCTCGCCCTGGCGCTCGGGCAGACCGCCGGCAAGCTGCTCCTGTTCGAATCCGCGCGTCGCGGAACGGGGCGGCTGGCCCGCAGGCTCAGGAGACAGAGCCGGTCAGGTCGTACGGCGGCCCGAGCCGCCCGGTGGACCGGGCCGATCCGGCGTTGGCTCTCCCGCCGCCGCACCGCCCTTCCGACCGTGCTGGTCTCCGCGGCGGTCGGGGTCCCACCGCTGGCCGTGGTCAGCTTCGCCGCCGGCACCGCGGGCCTGCGCCACTGGGAGTTCGCCGTCGCCTGCCTTCTCGGGCGCGTGATCCGATTCGCCCTCCTCGTCCTGCCGGCGACGCTGGCCTGACCCCCGCCGTCGGGGGAGCGGCGACGAACACGACGGCTCACCCGTGCCCGCCGACACGCTCGCGACACTGCCGGTCGCTCATTCCCAGGGCGGGAGATGTCGGCCCACATATGCACGGGCCCGCGGGATCGGGTCTCGCCAGTACCGGTCGGGCATGCGGTGGTGGTGCTCGGCGCAGAATTCGGCGAGATCGGTGCTGATCGGGACGCGTTCGAGCGGGTGGCCCTCGAAGGCCGCGTTGACCGCCAGCACCTGCGGCTCCGGGTTCCAGCCCGCATGGTCGAACGCCCAGCCGCCCCAGACCGCGTACGTGTGGAAGACCGGCAACTCGCCCGCCAGGCGCACCGCCGCCACCTCGATCAACCGGTCCGGGTACGTGTCCCGACAGACCCAGGCGAGGATGTGGCAGGCCCCGGCGGCGAAGAAGGCCTGGTCGGTCCGTTCCCACGCGACGCGCTGGTCTGATCGCTCGATCGCCGTCCGGCGAAAGGCTCCCGCTGCCTCCACCACGCGCACGCTAGTGGGTGACCCGCGGTCCCCTCACCCCGCCCAACGTCGTCCGCCGCGTTGGACCGGCGCGTGTCACTCGGCGAGGCGGATCGCCAGTGGGCCACGCCGTCCCAGTGCCCACACGGTGAGTGCGAAGCAGCAGAGTCCCATTCCCGTGATCGTGACCGCTGTCCAGCCGCCCGCGGCCCAGAGCGTGGCCGCGGCGGCGGAGCCGATGGCGGCGCCGACGAAGTTCCCGGTCGCCAGTGCCGTGTTGAGCCGGCTGCGGGCCTCGTGGGAGAGGGCGAACAGCCGCGCCCGGTTGAGGAGGGCCTGCGTCTGGAGAGCGACATCGATCATGATGATCGCGATGATGAGCAGCGCGACGGACCGGCCGGCGAACGCCGCGACGACGAAGGCGCCGAGGGCCAGTGTCCACGCCACCCCGGTGGCCGGAAGCGACCAACCACGGTCGTGCAGACGACCGCCGCGCAGGCCGGATAGGACACCGGCGAGGCCGGCCAGTCCGAACATCCCGATCACCGCTACCGGGTATCGGAACGGTGGGCCGCTGAGCAGAAACGTCAGCGCCGTCCAGAACAGCGAGAACGCGGCGAACCCGGTGGCGGCCAGGACCAGCGTCCAGCGGGCCGCCCGCTCGCGCAGGACCACCGCGCCGACCGAGGCGATGAGCTGCGGGTACGGCAGGCGGGTGCGCGGCGCCAGCGGTGGAATCGCGCGGTACAGCAGGACCGCGAGCAGGACGGCGACGACTGCGGCGAGGGCGAAGGTCGTACGCCAGCCGGCGGCACCGGCGACGAACCCGCTGATCGTACGGGAGGCGAGGATGCCGCTGAGGGTCCCGGATCCGACGACGCCGACGATCCGACCGCGGTGGGCGTCGCCGGCCAGGTCCCCGGCCAGCGGCGTGAGGACCTGCCCGGAAATCGTCGTGACGCCGAGGACGGTCAGCGCGAGCAGAAGAACGCCGAACGACGGCGACAGCGCGCACAGCAGCAACGCGGCGGCCGAGGCCACCAGCAGCACCGGGACGAACCGGCGGCGGTCCAGGACGTCGCCGAGCGGCACGAGCAGCAGTACGCCGACGGCGTACCCGGTCTGCGTCGCGGTGACGAGCCAGCCGGCCGTCGCGGTGGCGGCGCGGAGGTCGCCGGCGATGAAGCTGAGCAGCGGCTGCGCCCAGTACAGGTTGGCGATCGCCGCTCCCGCTGCCAACGCGAGCAGGAACGTCAGCCGGCGACTCATCTCGGGCGGCGGTGCCGTGCCGGACGCTGCCACCCCGCCACGCTAGTGAATTACGGCTTGCGGCGGAGTTCGCGCAGCACGCCGTGACGGCGCACGGCCCACGCGAGGCGCCGGACGCTCGGGTGCCACACGAACAGCACTGCCGCCCGACGGATCAGGCCGAACCGGTTGTCGCTGACCTGGTTCTCCATCGCCTGCCAGATCAGCTCGCGCACCTTGGCGCTGTCCAGGGCCGCCCGTACCTCACGGCGTACCGCAGGGTCTTCGGTCGCCGAGGCGATGGCGGCGGCCAGGCCCGGACGGGCCGCAAGCGGCTCCACCGCCGCGGCGACGAGCGGCCGGCGTACCTCGTCCTGTTCCAACAGCAGCAGCACGGCCTCCCGGATCTCGACCGTCTCCAGGCCGGAGCGCAGCAGGCTCAGCAGGCTGCGCTCGACCTCGCCGTCGTGATCCGGGACGGACAGCGTGGCCAGCAGCACGGACACCTCGTCGAGATCGATGAGGTGCCGCACCCCGCTGCGGAACTCCGGCAGCTCCCAGGCGACCTGGAGAGCCCTGACGAGATCGCGGTTCATGCGCCATCCGCTACCCGCAAGCGACCGCCGGCGAAACTCCGGCGGCCGACCCGGCGGTGCCCGGGGCGGTTGGGGAACTATCGTTCTGGGGTGCACATCCGTTTCGACGTCCCCGCTGATCCCGACTACCCGGGTCGCGTGGCGGCCACGCTCGGCGGTGTTCGGCTGCGCAGGTACAGCTACGTCGGCGCGGTGCTGGCGGCGGTGGGGGCGATCGGTCTGGTCGTCTCGCGGGGGTTCGCGTCCGGCGAGCGGACGGCGCCGCTGTGGGTGGCGATGCTCGTGGGCGGCGTGCTGTCGATGCTGTACCTGCCGTGGGTGCGGTGGCGCGCGCGTCGCCGCTCCGGTCGCTACGCGGTCGAGGGCGGCTACGACATCACCGATGACAACATCATGATGCGCAGCGGCTCGGAGTCCGGCGGTATCGCGTGGGACGGCGTCGCCCAGGTGCAGGACACCCCGGATTTCTGGATCGTGTACGTCGGCCGGATGCCGGCGACCGTGATCCCACGGTGGTTGATGTCCGCCGAGGACGCCGAGACGTTGCGAGCCTTCATGGCCGACCGCGGGCTGCTCCGACCGCGCTGACCTCGTGTGCCGCCGACGCGCCGGGGCAGAGCACGGCGAAGCCGAGGGCGAGAACCCGACGTTTCAGGACCGGTTACGGGGCTGGGCGAGGAAGCGCAGGTACGCCACCCGGTCGAACGGGTTACCGTCGGTGCGGGGCCGACGCGGCGGGTCGCCGGACACCGGGCGGTCACCCCCGGGCGCCGACGACCACAGCCCCTCCCCGCCGGACAGGTCCGGCAGCAGCCGCTGCGCCTCCGGTTCGAGTCGCGCCGGCAGCAACCCGCTGATGCGCCAGCCGGCAGCGATGTCGGCCCGGCCACCGAATAACGCGCGGGCGGCGTGATCCCACTCGGAAGCGTGACGCTTGATTCGATAGGAATCTGTCAATAGATTGAGGGCGGGCGCCGCCGAGGTCCGGGCAACCGGGCCGTCGGCGACTGACAGGTCCACCCCGAGCCGGGCACGTCGGTCGTACGCATCGACCAGTCGCTGTGGCGCATCGCCGCGCCGCACCCGGCGCGTTGTCGCGCCGCGTCCGCTCCGGACGCGCGCTGCCGCGCCGATTTCCCCAGCTCGATGGCAGAAGGACTTTTCATGACGATTCTCCGCGCCCGCCCCGCCCCGACCCTGGCGGTCGTCGCCGCGCTGGCCGCCGCCGTGACCGCGACCGGAACGGCCCTGCTCGTCGTCCCCGCCGCGGCCGCCCAGGGTTGCCGGGTCGACTACACGCCCAACCAGTGGCCCGGCGGATTCACCGCCAACATCAAGGTCACCCCCGGCGACAGCGCCGTCTCCAGTTGGACCGTCACCTGGAGGTACGCCGGGGACGAGCGCGTCACGAACGGCTGGAACGCCACGGTCAGCCAGTCCGGATCGACGGTGACCGCGCGCAACATGTCGTACAACGGCAGCATCCCGGCCGGCGGTTCCGCCGAGTTCGGCGTGCAGGGCACGTACGGCACCAGTGGCGGCACGCCGACCGGGTTCAGCCTGAACGGCGTGCCGTGCAACGGCACCGGCCCGACCCCGACGACCGGCGTGCCCACCACCCCTCCGCCGACCACCCCTCCGCCGACCACCCCTCCGCCGACCACCCCTCCGCCGACCACCCCTCCACCGACGACGCCCCCGCCGACCACCCCGCCCCCGACGACGCCTCCGCCCACGACGCCTCCGCCCACCACCCCGCCGCCGGCCGGGTGCGCCGGTGCGGTGCTCTGCGACGGCTTCGAGAACCAGACCGGCGCGACGCCGTCGGGCGACTGGACCGTGGTGAACCCGGACTGTTCGGGCGCCGGCACGGCCACCATCGACACGGCCACCACGCACAGCGGCAGCCGGGCCGTCCGGATCAACGGCGCAGCCGGGTACTGCAACCACGTCTTCATCAGGTCCACCAAGAATCTCAGCAGCGTGGGCAGCGTGCGGTACGGCCGGATCTGGGTACGGCACACCACCGCCCAGCCCACCGACCACACCACGATGATGGCGATGGCCGACGCCGCCGACGGCAACCGGGACCTGCGGATGGGCGGCCAGAACGGCGCCCTGCAGTGGAACCGCGCCTCCGACGACGCGACGCTGCCCGAGCAGAGCCCGGCCGGGGTGGCGCAGAGCGTCCCGCTTCCCACCAACCGGTGGGCCTGCCTGGAGTTCATGGTGGACGGCTCGGCCGGTCAGCTGCGTACCTGGCTGGACGGCACGGCCATCGCGGGGCTGACCGCGGACGGCGTGCCGACGCACGACATCGACGGCCAGTGGTACAACCGCACCTGGCGTCCGCAGCTCACCGACCTGAAGCTCGGCTGGGAGAGCTACGGCAACGGAGCCGACACCCTCTGGTACGACGACGTCGCGGTCGGGTCCAGCCGGATCGGCTGCTGACCCTGCGAGGTCCGGTAGCTCTGGTCAAGGGTGTGGCCCGCTCGACGTGTCACACCCTTGGCCAGCTCCGACTGCTGCGCCGGTGCTGATCCCGACCGCCCGGCGGATCGGGCCGTCCCACCGGCCGAGGGCGCTGTCACAGCGCACCGATAGCCTGCTGCCATGGCGAGCGCCGAACTGGAAGAGTTGATCGTCGCGGACGCCGACGCGCTGCGCGCATGGTTGTCGGAGAACCACGCCACGTCGCCCGGCGTCTGGCTCGCCCTGACCAGGAAGGGCGGCACGGTCACCACGCTGACCTGGCAGCACGCGGTCGACGAGGCGCTGTGTTTCGGCTGGATCGACGGGCAGGCCCGCAAACGGGACGAGCAGACCTCCTGGATCCGGTTCACCCCTCGCCGACCCCGTAGTGTCTGGTCCCAACGCAACGTCGAACACGTCGCCCGGCTGGAGGCGCAGGGACGGATGATGCCCGCCGGCCGCGCCGCGGTGGAGGCCGCGAAGGCCGACGGGCGGTGGGCTGCCGCGTACGCCCCGGCGTCGGAAGCCGAGGTTTCGGCCGACCTGCTCGCCGCCATCGCCGCCGAACCCGCCGCCCAGGCCATGTTCGACGTGCTCACCAAGACCAACCGGTTCGCGCTCATCTACCGCCTCAACGCCGTCAAACGGGCGGAGACCCGCGAGCGGAAGATCGCCGAGTTCGTCGCCATGCTGGCCCGCCACGAGACCATCTCTCCGCAGAAGGCCAGGCCGCCGAGCGCGCCATCCTCGTGATCACGGCGCTCCGCCGGCCCTGACCCGGCGCGTCGTACCTGCCACCGGTCGTCCTCGGGACCGGGCCCGACGGCTACCGGAACGGTCAACTGGCTGTCCACGGCCCCGGGGGCGGCGAAAGGGCCTTCAGTCGGCGCCGTCCACGCGGGTGGCGATGTCGCGCAGGGCGGCGATGTGGGCGCTCAGAGCCGCCCGACCGGCCGTGGAGAGGTTGATCCAGGTCCGCGGGCGCTTGCCCACGTAGCCCTTGCGGACCTCGACGTACCCGCCGTCGCTCAACGTCGAGATCCGCTTCGACAGGGCGGAGTCGCTGAGCTTCACGGCGTCGCGGACGAACGCGAACTCGGGCGGTGGCGCGTGGCCTGGCCGTCACGTCGCTGCGGGAGGTCGCAGTCGGGCGGGAGACGACCGAGCCGGAGGTCGACGCTGTCCACCCTGCGGTCAAGCAGCTCGAAACCGTGACCCGCTGGCGGCGCCCCGCAGCTCAGGCGGAGGAGCGCAGGCGCGAACCCGAGGCGTCGACGGTCTGCCGCGTGCCGTGCACGGTGACGCCGGTCAGCCGGATGCTTCCCAACGCCTCGGGGATGCGCGGATCGGTGGCGAGATGGCCGTTGCTGACGTCGAGCCCGAGCATCGACCGCAGAAGCAGCAGAGGGGCGCCGCTGGCCCAGGCCTGGGGATTGCAAGCGGTGGGGTAGGGCACGGGCCGTCGTCCGAACGATCGGTCGTACCCGGAGAACGCCTCGGGCAGGCGGTAGTCGAAGTGGGCCGCCGCATCGAGCATCGCCATCGCGATGCGGTTGGCCGCATCCCGGTGGCCGTACCGGGCGAGCCCGGCGGCGATGATCGAATTGTCGTGCGGCCACACGGTGCCGAGGTGGTAGCCGATGGGGTTGTACCCCACGTCCTCGGTGGACAGGGTCCGGACACCCCACCCGGAGAACATCGCGTCGGACATCAACTGCCGAGTCACCGCGGCGGCACGATCGGGCGGGACGATTCCGCTCCACAACAGGTGGCCCATGTTCGAGGTCATCGAATCGATGGGCCGCTTGTCGGCGTCGAGGCCGATCGCGTAGTAGCCGCCGCGCGTCGGCAGCCAGTAGTCGCGGTTGAACCGCTCGCGCAGATCGGCGGCCTCGCCACGCAGGCGTCGCGCCAACGGAGGGTCGGCCCACGGTCCGTCGGCGAGTTCCGCGGCGCGGAGCTTGGCGTCGTAGGTGTAGCCCTGGAGCTCGCAGGTGGCGACCGGCAGGTCGGGGAGCCTGCTGTCGACGAACTGCACACCGTCCGGTGAGTCGCGCCAACACTGGTTGCGCATCCCGTCCGGGGAACGCGTGGCGTACTCGACGTAACCGTCGCCGTCGCGGTCTCCGAATACGTCGATCCACCGCAGAGCGGCGTCGGCGTTGGGCCGCAACTGCCGCACCAACGCGTCGTCGCCCGTCCACCGCCAGTACTCGGAGAGCAGGATGAGCCACAGCTGGGTGGTGTCGGCCGAGCCGAAGCAGGGGCCGTACGGCGCGATGCCGAGCTGCGTCAGCTCCCCGGATCGGAACTCGTGCAGGATCTTCCCGGGCTCCTGGTCGCTGAAGTCGTCGACGGCGTTGCCCTGGTGCGCGGCGAGCGTCACCAGCGCACCCGCGCGACGTCCGGTCCACAGGTGATGCTCTGGTAGGCGGTGACCAGCGTGTCCCGCCCGAAAATGGTCAGGAACCAGGGCATTCCGGCGGCCAGCAGGACGACCTGTTCGCCGTTGATCTCCTTGACGATGCGCATCGACAGCAGGTCGACGGCGGACTTGTGATAGACGTTGCGCAACAGCTCCGAATCCGCGCTGAGGTCCGGCTTGTTGGCCGCCCACCGCGACGCCATGTCGTCGGCGCCGGGGTCGTGTGCCTCACCGAAGGTGCGGCTGGGCGGCCGTGCCGATGGAGCCCGAGCCCAATTGCGGGGGCATGTCGCGATTCGCGCCGCCGTGAGCCTGTTCCTGCTGTTGCGTCGGCCGAGAATTCATGGCACCCGCGCCTCCCCCGATGGCAGGGGGCGGCTCCGCCGTGCCCGTTCGCAGTCTAGGACTCGAAAAGATGACCTCGCTGCGATATCGAAGGGCACTGCCGCCGGCGACACGGACGACCGATCGTGCCGGTGGGCGGGACACCGCGCGCCGGCACGATGGGCGGCTCACGCCGGCGTGGCGCCTGCCCTGCTCCGGCCCACGGTGGTGAGGCGCGCGGGTCGGGCCGGTCCGTCCGCTGTGGCCGGTTCCGTGGCACTCGGCCGGTTGAGCATGTTATCGATAACATGCTATCTTTCGGCGCGGGAGCGAAGGGCACGCTCCCAGTCACCTCAGTCAATCGGCACAGGCAACGCCGAGGGCTCGCCCCTCCCGCCGCCTCGCCGGTCGGTGACCAGTCCGGGCCGCTCCGCCACTGCCAGGCGACCGCAGGCGGTCGTCGGACGACCCTGGTCCGGCTGCATTCCCCCTTGCCCCGTCACGGACAACCCCGGCAGCGACGGTACGGCCCGTACGCATCCGTGTGCGCCATGCCGGCCTCAGGAGCATGCCGGCCCGCACACCGGTGCGAACCGACTCGTTGACGGCGAGGTGCATGTCCTACGGACGATCAACGGCAAGGAGTCGAGCAATGGTCAAACGGAGACAACTCTTCTCGTTCATCGCGGCCGCGGTGGTTCTCGTCGCGGCGACCGGTGGTGCGCTGCGCGGCGGATTCGGCGCCGAGGCGTTGGCTGCCACCAACGGCACCCTCGCGGCGACCGCGGGGTGCGGCAAGGCGCCCACTCTCACCAGCGGGACGCGCACGATTTCCAGCAGCGGCCAGAATCGCAGCTACATCCTCCAGATCCCGGGCGGTTATGACCGGAACCGTCCGTACCGACTGGTCTTCGGCTTCCACTGGCTGAACGGCTCGGCCAACAACGTCGCCTCGGCCGGCTACTACGGGCTGGCGCCGTTGTCGAACAACAGCACGATCTTCGTCGCGCCCCAGGGTATCGACGCCGGTTGGGCCAACACGAACGGTCGGGACCTGACCCTGTTCGACGACATCTCCCGGCAGGTCGAGAACGACCTCTGCGTCGACACGACCCAGCGTTTCGCCCTGGGCTGGAGCTACGGCGGGGCCATGAGCTACGCGGTGGCCTGCGCCCGCCCGACCGTCATCCGGGCGGTCACCGTGCTCTCCGGCGCCAACCTCAGCGGCTGTAACGGCGGTACCCAGCCGGTCGCGTACTTCGGCATCCACGGCATCTACGACAGCGTGCTGAACATCTCCCAGGGCCGGGCGCTGCGCGACACGTTCGTCAGGAACAACGGCTGCACCGCACAGAGCCCGCGCGAGCCCAGCCGAGGCAGCCTCACCCACATCACCACCACCTACTCCGGCTGCCGCGCGGGTTACCCCGTGCAGTGGGCCGCGTTCGACGGCGACCACACCCCGAGCCCGGTCGACGGGTCGTCCAGCCCCAACGACTCCCGGACCTGGACCTCGGCGGAGATCTGGCGATTCTTCACCCAGTTCCAGTCCACCACGCCGCCCACGACCGCCCCGCCGACCACGGCCCCGCCCACCACGCCGCCTCCGACCACGCCCCCGCCGACGACGCCCCCGCCCACCACGCCGCCTCCGACGACGCCGCCGCCGACCGGGGAGCCGGGCAGCTGCGCCGCCACCTACCGGGCGGTCAACAGCTGGCCGGGCGGCTTCCAGGGTGAGGTCACCGTCGCCAACAACACCGCCACCTCGATCAGCGGCTGGACCGTACGCCTGACCCTGGCCAGCGGCCAGGCCATCAGCAGCCTCTGGAACGGCACCAACACGGGCACCACCGGCAACGTCACCGTCCGCAACGCCGCGTACAACGGCACCCTGGCGCCGAACGCCTCGACCACCTTCGGGTTCACCGCCACCGGCAACGGCGACACCCCGCCCAGCAACGTCACCTGCACGAGCCCCTGACCGTCCGAGCCCGGGGTCCGGAGCCACCAGCTCCGGGCCCCGGGCCGGGGTTCCACACCGCAGCGACCGCCACGGCGGTGGGCAGCGTCCGCGCCGCGGGCCGTGCGTCCGGTGGTGCGAGCTTCGGCGCCGCGCCTGCCGGACGTCGGGGCGTCGACGCCCGAGGAGGCCGGGACCAGACCATGTGCGGGCGTCGATGTTAGCGCCAACCATCCCAGATCGCCGGATGCGCCTTCCCAGGTCGAGGACCTCGGACGGCATTGTTGCCGTGCATGATCGGCGTCGATCGGTCGCGTCGTGCGCGGGCGCGGGCCGCCGGCTCATCGAAGCGCCAATGTTACGTCTTGACGAACAGCATGTTATCGCTCACAGTCGATGGTCAAGGACGGCGACGGCTACGGCTCACGGGGCGGGCCTGCGACGCCGACCTTGATTCAGGCGTGCGTCCACAGCATGCAGGGGATCTTGTTAGCGCGAACATTCCCGACGCATGCACCCGGTCGCGTGTCGCGGTGCGCCCAGCTTCGGGTGACCGTTCGGCTCCTGGTGATTGAGGAGGATCATGTCTGCCTTTGGTAGGTCTCCGTCGACGGCACCGCCCTCGCGGCGGCGAGGGTGGTTGGTGCGAGCAGTCGCCGCCGGCGCGGCAGCGGTGGTGGTCGCCGGCGCCGCCGCGATGGCGGTGTCGTCGCCCGCGGCCGCGGCGACGGTCGACACCAGCGCCTGGTACGTGTTGGTCAACCGCAACAGCGGCAAGGCATTGGACGTGTACAACCTGGCCACGAACGACGGGGCGCGGATCACCCAGTGGACGCGTAACAACGGTAACCAGCAGCAGTGGCAGTTCGTGGACTCGGGCGGCGGCTACTACCGGCTCAAGTCGCGGTTGTCGGGCAAGGTGCTTGACGTCTACAACCGTTCGACCGCCAACGGCGCGGCGATCGTGCAGTGGACCGACAACAACGGCACCAACCAGCAGTTCCAGCTGGCCGACTCGGACAGCGGCTACGTGCGGCTGATCAACCGCAACAGCAACAGGGTGATGGAGGTGCAGGGCGCCTCGACCGCCGACGGTGGCAACATCGTGCAGTACGACGACTGGAACGGCACCAACCAGCAGTGGCAGCTCGTGCGCGTCGACGGCGGGGGCAACCCCACCACGCCGCCGCCCACCACGCCGCCCCCGGGCGGCACGTGTGATCTGCCGTCGTCGTACCGGTGGTCGTCGACCGGGGCGTTGGCGCAGCCGAAGTCGGGTTGGGTGTCACTCAAGGACTTCACCGTCGCCCCCTACAACGGACGGCAACTCGTCTACGCCACCACCCACGACACCGGCACCCGGTGGGGCTCGATGAACTTCGGCCTGTTCACCAACTGGTCCGAGATGGCCTCGGCCAGCCAGAACACCATGAACAACGCCACCGTCGCACCCACCCTGTTCTACTTCGCCCCCCGCAACATCTGGGTCCTGGCCTACCAGTGGGGCGGCACCGCGTTCTCCTACCGCACCTCCACCGACCCCACCAACCCCAACGGCTGGTCCGCCGCCCAAACCCTGTTCACCGGCAGCATCACCGGCTCCGGCACCGGCCCCATCGACCAAACCCTCATCGCCGACGACCAGAACATGTACCTCTTCTTCGCCGGCGACAACGGCAAGATCTACCGCGCCAGCATGCCCATCGGCAACTTCCCCGGCAGCTTCGGCAGCACCTACACCA